>NZ_DAIUEH010000003.1:0-193849 GCF_036845245.1 Methylobacter sp. | reverse complement strand
TTCTTAGGGGGAGACGGCGCAGTAATGCGCTGTCTCTACCCGACCGTTTTCCAGTCAGTAATGCACGAATTAGCCGGATAACAGCTTTGGTTTCCGCGGTATTAAATATGGCGCGACGAGAATGTGGGGGGTGATACAGTCTCCATCATACGCAAACTCTCTGAACCAACGAAACGCATTCGCTGGTTGACACATGATGAAGCGGCGTTTATTGGCAGAACTGCTGCCACATCTGAGAATAATGGCGCAATTTAGTTTGATGACGGGATTGTGAGAATCCAGCGTAACCAAGTTGGAATGGGGTCAAATCAACATGCAAAGGTACGCTGCTTGGATTCACCCGGATCAAGCGAAAGCTGAGAAAGCAATTGGCGTACCGTTAAATGATGTGGCTATTAACATTATTAGAGAACAAATTGGCAATAACCAGCGTTACGTGTTTGTGTATAAAGGAAAGACTATTTTAAGGGTCAATAATCATGCTTGGAAAAAAGCATTAATGCGGGGCGGGAATCGATGATTTTCGTTGGCACGATTTACGCCACACGTGGGCAAGCTGGCATATTCAAGTAGGGGTGCCGTTAAATGTTCTTCAGGAACTTGGCGGATGGGCTGATTATAAAATGGTTCTTCTCTATGCTCATCTAGCATCTGAGCATTTAGCGCAGCACGCTGCTAATGTGGTCACCGTCATTGAAATAAAAATTGTCAACATCAGCTAAGTGCTTGAAATAAATGGGGTGAACGACGGGGCTCGAACCCGCGACAACCGGAATCACAATCCGGGACTCTACCAACTGAGCTACGCTCACCATAATATGGGATGTTCTAACGAATGGTGCGCTTGGCAGGACTCGAACCTGCGACCCCCGGCTTAGAAGGCCGGTGCTCTATCCGGTTGAGCTACAAGCGCTAAATTGGTCGGGGTAGAGAGATTCGAACTCCCGACATCCTGCTCCCAAAGCAGGCGCGCTACCAAACTGCGCTATACCCCGACAATCTCCTTTTAATGGCTTGTTAAACTTATCAACCACTCTTGAAGAGCTGCTTATAATAACGATACTTTCCTATATCGTCAATATTTTATTTACGTTATCTATAATAATTTATCAAAATAATTGTAACCAGCTCAACTTGCCTGTACTTAATCATATTAATTAGTCAGCCCTGAAAAAAGCGGACTCAACACTGCTTATCTGATGCAGCTCCGTTCTCAGAGGGATAACAAGCCCTTAAGCGTAATTCGTTTCAATGCATAACGTTTTTTTCTTCCAAAACATCTGAATTAAGTTGGGTTTGAGGGTTTTGATTGACAAAATCAGCACAAAAAATAGCCCATCCAGAGGCTGAAGTTCCAGGACACGGCTGCCATCAATAGCTTGATACAGTCCCACGGTGCCCTTGAGGAAGGTCCTCACGAAGCGAAAGACCGATGATCGGCTCAATAGATGCTCAGCGCTGGCAACGCTTGCGTTTTTTATCCCGTTGATAACGGTTGTCGCGTTTTAGCGACGGAGCCGGCAACATGATTTGCGTGCCGTCAACCGTTTTGGGGCCACGGTAACCGCGGTCGAAGACACCGGCTTTCACGGCTTTGCCGCGGCTGTTTTGGCAGTGCGCCAACACCTCCGGCAGGGTCTTACTGTTATGCAGTTTTTGCGAATGACTAACTCCGCCGACAAAATGATGTTGGACTGGCGGTGGCGGCAATGGAAACTTTGTTGCTGTCTTTGGGCTGCTGATTCAAAACCCGCTCGTAAAGCAGAAAGTCTTTCTGATAATGTTCGAACAAGGTGTAGCCCGGCAAGGTTCTACGCAATTCCCGGATCAGCGCATGGGCAAGGGTACGCAACCGTATCAAGGCTTTTTTGGTTTTGGCTCGGCGGTTGATATGGCGAAAGTGGCGGAGACTTAAGCGCAGGATTTTGACTTCCGTGCCATAAGTGCGGCGCTGTTGAATGCCGTAAGCCTTAGCCAGTTTGTTCCGGTGGTTGATGATTTTGATAGCCAGTTTGCCGTCGGTTGGATAGGCGGTGTTCGTTCCCTGCACCGTGGTGTCGATGTCCTCCTGCGCAGCTTTACCGTGTAATATCACGCTGAGTTGAAACCTCAAAATGCCTGGTAGTACGGGTTATGCTGGAATTGCAGCACCACCGCTTCGTTACTGAGTTTTTCCAGTTGCTTGAGAATCAATAGTCCCACCATCAGCCGTATGGGTTTAGCGGGTCTGCCCAAAGCTTGGCAATAACGTTTGGCAAAGGCCTGATCCCGCTCATGTCAGGGAAGTACGCCGGCAAGGCGGAGCAACGGACGCTGCGAGACAGGAGTCGAGTAGTCCCCAGAAGCGATAGTGCATGTGTTTTCACGCAGCTTGCGAAGTGAAAATGCAGGCTTTCCGAAATCGCGTCGAGTCATTGGAGAGCATGTGAGCTACCCCTTGTTGGGTAGCGATCGAGTGACCAGGACGGCTGGGGCAGCCGCAGGCATTAGCGGTCGCGTAATTTTTGCCGCTTGTTGGGCTGGGAGGCCCATAAAAGCTTTCGCAAAAATAGCGACTCCCCGGTCATGGGGATCGAGTTGTTGCAGTAGATCGGTGCCGAATAAATTAGTCTGATGACCTGTCTGGGAAGCACCCTTTCGATCGGAAAACAGAGTGATATTTTAACATTTCTGGTCGAAGAGAGGTTCTTGGAAGTAGATATTAATCAAATGTTTCAATTGGGTAGGGGCTTTTTCAGGGGTGATTATGTAATTACGGATTAAAGCCGCAGTGCTATAGGTTGGCTGACGCAAAAAAGCCCCGTACGATTCCGAAAAGTGTTGGGCTTCGTACCTCAGGCCGACCTAAGGAACTAAGCCGCTCTTCCCTGTGCCACATCAAAAACTGATCAGCGAAAACGAATAACGGCTTAAGGCCAATTGGAGTTGATTAAAATTTCTAAAAAATCAACACTCAGTATTACGAATTCATTGACAACCCAACAAATTCTTTTAGCCGTTATCAGGCTTAAACTGTATGGGTAGAGTGATATAAAACGAGCAGCCCTTTCCTGGTCGGCTATTGAATCGCAAAGTTCCCATACGGGCTTCGATTATTGAACGGCTGATGGATAACCCCATGCCCATACCGTCAGCTTTAGTGGTGTGAAATGGCATCAATACTTTTTGTCGTTGGTCTTCATCTATTCCTATTCCGTTGTCTTTTACCCTAATCTGTATATTATTGTTGGGTGTCAATTGACTTTTGATGGTTATCTGACGGTGCTGTATTACGGGAGTGTTTTGTAAGGCATCAATACTGTTGCGGATCAGATTTATGATCACCTGCTCAATTTGAATATGATCAATAGGGATAGACGGCAGGTTCTCTTCCAGTTCAAGTTTTAGCGCTATGCTATTTTGTTTAATTCCATCGGCGCATAGCATTACACAGTCATTAATCAATATATTGATATCAGCGTTTGATAGTTGATATGAATTTGATTTACATAACCTTTTCATACTATGAATAATCTGTCCAGCCCGTAAAGCTTGTTTCTGGGTTTTGGTGGCTATCTCGTTGAGCTTTACGAGATCAGGACTTTTACTATTAATAAGTTTTAAACTGAGTTGTGTATAGCTGGAAATTGCAGCGAGGGGCTGATTGACTTCATGGGCAATGCCTGAAGCCATTTCGCCCATCAGCCCAAGACGGGTGACATGGGCAAGTTCGTCCAAATGTTTCTTGTCTTGCTGCAACCTGTATTTATGCTCGCTAATGTCGTTCATCGTAGCGACGTAGCGTGTGATCTCTCCCATATAATCTTTTACTGCAGTGATAGTGAGATATTCCGGATACACCTCACCATTCTTGCGTCGGCTCATACTTTCCCCCTGCCATGCTCCGGTGCGTTTAATGGATCTCCATATACTGGCATTAAACTCTTCATCTGGACGGAACCTACATGTCGTTTGGCCTATTGCATCCTCTGCCGTGTAGCCGGTGATCTTGGTGAAGGCATGGTTGACCCGCAGGATCACGCCTTGGGAATCGGTAATCATCATACCTTCTTGCGTTTCGAAGGCGATGGCGGCGATACGAAGTTCTTCTTCAATCTGCTTACGTTCAATTATTATGCTGGCCAGATAGGCGACTTGCTCCATAACAGCAAGGTTAAGTTCTGTGGGGCTTTGCACTTGATGATGATAGATTGCAAAGGCGCCTAATATATTTCCCGATGAAGACCGGATGGGCTGTGACCAGCATGCCGCTAGCCCTGCATTGGCAGCAAGTTCTTTATAGGGCGACCAATAAGGATGCGTTGCTATGTCGTCAACGATTACGCGTTCCCCAGTAAATGCGCAAGTTCCGCAAGAGCCAGTCCCCATGCCTATTTCCATGCCATCCAGAGCTGTGTTATAGGAATCAGGCAGACTTGGAGCAATACCTTTATCGAAATGTCTGCCTGTTTTATCCAATAGCAAGATACTACAAAGCATCTCGGGGTAATATCGTTCCACTCCCAGCACAATGCTTTCAAGAATTCTTGAGAGAGGCTCATTTGCAGTCAGTAGTTCTAATACATGACTGTGAAATTTTTCATAGTTATCAGCTTGTTTGCGTTCGGTTATATCAATGGTCACGCAAATTAAATAGAGGGGTTTACCGGAAAAATCATAAATAGGATTCTTGAAAGTATGTCCAATACGGTTTTGCTTGAGCGTGGCATTCCAGACAGTTTCTTCAAAATCGACTTGGCATTTTCCTGAAAAAACTTCTTGATCTTTAGCGAGAAAAAACGCCATTTGATCAGACGGAAAAAATTGACTGCCATCAGTTCCATACAAATCTGAATAACTCAATCCCCATTGCGCTTCGCAAGCCTTATTCACTAACAGAAACTTGCTTTCCGCATCTTTTATAAAGATCGCAATAGGCATAAAATCAGCCATTGCTTGAATTGCATTTATGTCATTAAATATTTTTGAGTGCATGATCTTATTGTATTTATTAGGCGTGATTGCCAGTGCAACCACCTCAAAAAACAAATACCACTAATATACCTATTAAGTTGAATTAATGTTGTATAGAGCCATGCTATGACCATATGACTAGCCCAGTAGGCGACGAAATATTCTCGCCGCCTGACATTTAAGGCGCTTTGATGTAGTACTGAGGCTAAAAGTGTTGGGCTTAGTACCTTAGCCCAACCTACGCGCTGCAGGAATGTAGGCAAAACCTTTCCCAAGATGTTGACGCTATTTGTTTCCGGCCTGAAGAAAGCCCAAAGCCTTTTCGAGGGGTATAACAGCTAATTTGGCATCGCCTGCATTGCCCGCAGTAATGGCTTTTTCCAGCTCATCCACGGCGGATTGTATTTCAGGTTTTAAATGCCCCTTTGCCGCATTTTCGGCCATTTTCGCGTGTTCCAACGCTTTTTCAGCATGTTCAACCAATGCTGGTGCTTTGTCTGCCTTGCCTTGCGCTATGGCCGTACTGGTGTGCTCTATTGCGGCGTAAGCATGCTCTTCTGCGAAAACTGCTCCACTTAGAAATATACCTAGTAAAAGCAATAGCCCAGAAAATGCGAATATTGATTTTTTCATGATTTAATTCTCCTTAAAGTGTAAGTCATGCAGGTGGTGATCTTTATAAAAGAAACCAACCGGCAAAAGTATGCAAGATTAAGCTGCTGCCAATTTACATACCAAACTCGTTCAACCAAAGAATCGATCGGTATGTCTAAAGCAATTACAGAATAGGGGCGGCTAATGATTTATACAATTAGTAGAGTTACCAGTATGTGCAATCAATTTATCGTTCCCATGCTCCCTTCCTTAGGGTAGGCCAATTTTCAGGCCCGCAGATATACTGAACGCGGTGAAGCGCGCGTTAGTTCGTCGGGTATGCTCTTTATGCCCGATATTTTTTCAGCACCCGAAAATCAAACGGAGCGATCAACCCAGAAATTCTTGAACGCTTGTGTAGTGAGGCCGCTTGTGTGGCACCCATCCGTTGTTACCGGCATCAGCGGGAAAAACAGTCTGTCATCGTCTCAATCGCAGCGGTGATCGATCGGCTAACGATATGCAGTGAACCGAGAACCTGCGCTTAGGTGGCTCGCCGAACCGCGGAAGGTAAGTAGACGAAGGAAATTCAGCGTTGCTTAAAGCGCTACATTATTCGTGAACGTTACCCGCTTATCTTGGCTGATCTGAGAGAGGCCGCTTTGGAAACTTGAGATAGGAGCGTCAACGCGGTTTCGGAACGCTTCTTTCATACCTTAAAAACCGAGCGTATACACCAGACATACCTATCAAACTAACAGGCTGTGTTTGAATATATTGAGGTCCTTTTACAACCGCGAGCGCCTTCATTCTTATCGCCGGCTTATCGCCGGTTGACTATGAATTGCAGCACAAGCTACTTAACCGTGTGATCGGAAAAGTGTTGACGCATCAATTTTACTTTTACCCCAAGATTGCGGTGATGGAATGTTGTAGGTGGGCGAGTGAGCCGCCAGCGCGGTAGTTAAAGCCAACATGAAGCAAACTACCGGCTTTCACGTGAATAGGTTCGGCAAGCGGCAGGACCATGTAATGATTTTGCCATTCGATAACTGAATTATTTGCCATCGAAATAGATAAAATATTTTTGGTAATAAAACGCAAGGCGTTCACTTGACCGGTCTGTTCAAGATGAAAAGTACCTTTCCAGCTGAACTCTTCCGACACGGTCTGCGTAAAATCGACGGTGCTGTAAATCAAAGGGGGAGCAAGCTCCATAGTATTTGGATGAATGCCTCCCGGCAGTTGAAATTGTATTATCGGTGCATGAAACCCCATGAACTGGTAGTTCTGCTGCAAAGGCTGGACGGCCATAAGAACCGCTTCTGGAACAAAACGGGGTAAAGAATCACCAAAGCGTTGTACATAACGATCTTTGAAGCTTTTGATAACGTTAACCTGTTTTTCGCACAACATGGCAGGATGGAGCATTTCGCATATGACTACGTCAACCGGTTCTGGCGGCAAATATTCGAAGGCATCGGCATGCACCAGCTCAATTTTCTTGCTGTCTTGATTAAGCTTCAGCAGACGGCGTGCTTCCCTCACCAAGTCGGGATTCAATTCCACGCACCATACTTTACCGGCTTTGGCAGCGGCAAACCAAGACAATACGCCGGTGCCTCCGCCTAAATCAAGCACCTTCGCACCGGGAAAGACGGCCTGATCTATGGCGGCTTTGAATGCGCCCATCCGGTATTCATCTGTCAGCATGTGGTGATGATATTGCAAGGGGATGAATTGACCTAGATAACAGTCTTCTTCGGTTTGTGTTGCTATAGGTATGCAGCCGTCTTTGAGTTGGGTCACGCTAATCCTTTAGGAGTAATAATCAAACAACTTAAATATATGTGTAATTTCATTGGGTCATGCAATATCAAATATAATCACAAGTTGTTTTTTAAGGTTGTGCTATCGCTATTCTAAGCGGTGGCTTGATGCTATAAAAGTATATATGAACCATCAGCTTAAACTAAATGTCTATAGAATACATTAAAAAGATAGTGATTTTTATTGCTGTGCTTTATCAATCAGAAAGTTAACAGTGTAAACCGTTTACGTATCCGAAAACGCTATCAACATCTGTATTTTTAAACGGGATTTTGTTTTGCCTTTTCTGCTCTGAAGCCGGTATTGCCGGAATGTAGGAGCAGGATAAGCCCGGCTTTGTCGACGAAAGAGGCAATGCTTATCAGGTCTATATGTAAGTCATTCAATCGGTAAAGGCATAAGCATGAATGCAGTGCTTGGATACTAGCAGCCTCAATAACAATCTGGAATACACCTTGAGTAAAAAGATAAGGCCAATATCATGAGAGTTTTACTGATTTTATTATTATGTTTGCCCGGCTGGGCTAACGCTGAAATTTACGAATGGCAGGATGCGAACGGCAGCAAGCATTTTTCCGATCGCCCGGCTGCCGATGCGAAAAAAATCGATATCAAGCCGGGCTATGATTTTTACGGGGTCAAGACGATTTTTGATGGCGATACCGTGGTTCTGGAGGATGGTCGTAAAATCCGGCTTTTGGGCATCAATACGCCGGAGGTTCAACACAGGGATAAACAGGCCGATGCGGGAGGAGATGAAGCTAAGCGTTGGTTGGCCGATAAGCTGAAAAACACCAAAGTCCGGCTCGAAACAGGTACGGAAAAAACCGATAAATACGGCAGAACGCTGGCACATTTGTTCACCGAAAAAAAAGAGCATATTAATTTGCAACTGGTTGCCGCAGGTTTGGCCGCAATCAGTATCTATCCGCTTGAGCTGCACTATGTCAATGAACTAGTTAAGGCTCAGGATCAGGCGGAACAAGCCAGGCTCGGTATTTGGGGACGGCCGGAATATGCCACAACACCGATAGGCAATCTTACCGAAGACGGGCACCAGGGCTGGACGCGTCTGGTCGGTAAGGTGATTAATATGCACACAACCCGAAAGTCGGTTTATTTGGAATTTTCCGATACATTCGAGGCGCGTATCGAAAGCAAATGGCTGGATTTATTTCCCAATGTTAATGACTATTTGGGCAAAACCATCGAAGTGCGCGGCTGGCTGAGTAAAAGGGCAGGGCATTTGTCCATGTTAATTCGTCATCCTAGTGCGATTAAGGAAAAGACTTAGCAGTTATTTTACTCCCCACGAAGACACGAAGTTTTGTCTCTTCGTGTCCTTCGTGTCTTCGTGGTGAATATCTTTTAAATTTTTATTTGAGTAGTCACTCCTATAAACTAACGCGCTTTAACATTATCTGAGATTTAAATGACTGCTCCACAAATTGGTTTTATTAGTTTGGGTTGCCCCAAAGCCCTGGTCGATAGCGAAAGAATTTTAACCAAGCTACGTTCAGAGGGCTACACCATATCTCCGACTTATCAGAACGCCGATCTGGTCGTGGTGAATACCTGCGGTTTTATTGATGCGGCGGTGGAAGAATCGCTGGACAGCATCGGCGAGGCGCTGGCTCAAAACGGCAAAGTCATCGTTACTGGCTGTTTAGGTTCCAGGGAAGCCGAAATCAGGGAGCGTCATCCGCAAGTCTTAAAAGTGACCGGCGCCCATGCCCTGGAAGAGGTTGTAGCCGCTGTGCATGAACACTTACCGCCACCGCATGACCCATTTATCAGTCTGGTGCCGCCGCAAGGCATCAAACTGACGCCCAGGCATTATGCCTATTTGAAAATTTCCGAAGGCTGCAATCATCGCTGTACCTTCTGCATCATTCCTTCTATGCGCGGCGACCTGGTCAGCAGACCGGTTGATGACGTGATGCTGGAAGCCGAACGCCTGACCAATGCCGGTGTAAAGGAATTGCTTGTAGTTTCTCAGGATACCAGCGCCTACGGCCTGGATTTAAAGTATCAGAGCCGGGATTGGAAAGGCCGTTCGGTTAGAACCCGTTTTTACGATTTAGCCGAGGCGCTGGGCGATTTAGGCATCTGGGTCAGGATGCATTACGTTTACCCGTATCCGCATGTAGATGAAGTGATCCCGCTAATGGCCGAGGGTAAAATCCTGCCTTATCTGGACATACCGTTTCAACATGCCAACAGCCGTATTCTTAAGTTAATGAAACGTCCGGCTGCCAGCGAGAATAATCTGGAACGCATTAAAGCATGGCGTGAAATCTGTCCCGATATTACCTTGCGCAGCACTTTTATCGTCGGCTTTCCGGGAGAAACCGAGCAGGAATTCGAACAGTTGCTGGACTTTATGAGCGAAGCGCAAATGGATAGAGTCGGCTGCTTCGCCTATTCGCCGGTAAAAGGCGCAGTCGCCAATGATTTGCCCGACCAGATACCGGAAGAAGTCAAACAAGAGCGTTTGGCGCGGTTTATGGCGCATCAGGCTGAAATCAGCGCCGAGCGCTTGCAAAGACGGGTCGGCAGGATCGAAACGGTATTGATCGATGAAGTGGTCGAAGAAGGTGCGGTGGCAAGAAGCAAGGCCGATGCACCGGAAATTGATGGGCAAGTATTCATCGATGGTGCGACGCATCTTAAAGTCGGCGATTTTGTCGATGTCGAGCTGGAAGAAGCGGACGAATATGATTTGTGGGGACACCTCGTTTAGGACTTGCAGGGCGTTGATAATGTAAATTGTTGGGTGAACGCAAAGAAAGCTATTGCCCACTTATCCTTGTCCAGCCTTGGCTCATTTGACAGCAAATTGCGAACACCTTGATGAAGGTTATAATGTAACATTCGATTTTAGATAAACGTTTTTTGCAATGAATACACCTGTCGAAGTAAGCGCTAATCCTCTCCATTCTTCTGAACACGATCATCAAAAATGCGTCAGCGAGGCCTTAGGTACCGCCGAGCATTTGTGCGTGGTTCGCGGCGTACAATTGACGCCTATCCGCCATCAAGTGTTGGAACTGATTTGGGAAAGCCATAAAGCCGTTAAAGCTTATGAGTTGTTGGACCGTATCAAACCCCTGCAATCTGCCGCAAAACCCGCGACGATTTACCGTGCATTGGATTTTTTGATTGAGCAAGGCCTGATCCACCGTGTGGAAAGCCTCAATGCTTTTGTCGGTTGCAGTAGCTCCGGCCACCAGCATGAGCAATTACTGTTAATCTGCAAGCACTGTAATGAAGTCGAGGAACGTCCCGCCACAGAAGTCATGCAAGCTTTGTCGCAAGAGCTAGATCAAGCCGGTTTCATCGTGCACAGTAAAGCCATAGAAATTCACGGTATCTGCACTAAATGTGTAGCGCTTTACGACGAGCAAGACGGCTGACTCGTCGAGGCTGTCAGCCAAGACGATCAGCAAATCAGGAGTTCTGCCAAGCAGGGCTTGCACTCCACATGATGCCCCGGCTTAGCTTGACAGCTGTCATTTCCACGATGCCCCGAATGAAGATCTTGTTAAAAAGAAAATAATGGTTGCAATGTGTTATGTTATAACATATCTTTTTATGCAAAATGCCATTCCAACTTCACTCAGCGCCAGGGCTGATTAATGAGTTTATTGGAATGGTGACCTTAAGTTTTCAATTTAATATCTTGGGCATTTTATGAACAAAAAAATCTCTGCTTTTTTCTTCCTATCGACGGCTGCGGTAGTACCAACAGCCGTTTATGCAGTCGAAGAGGATATACAGCAACTAGAAGAAGTGGTCGTCACCGCGCCGTTACAAGACAAAGCCTCTGAATCCGCGGTTCCGGTCACCGTTCTGAGCAATGAGGAGTTGCGTTTGAAAGTCGGCCACAGCATCGGTGAAACGCTGAAAAACGAACTGGGTATTACCAGCCAATCCTTCGGACCGGGTGTCGGCACGCCGGTCATTCGCGGTCAAAGCGGGCCGCGTGTGCGGGTGTTGAACAACGGCATCGGCAGCAATGACGCTTCGGCGATAAGCCCTGATCATGCGACCAGCGTCGAGCCGCTGCTGGCGGAGCGCATCGAAGTGTTGCGCGGCCCTGCCACTTTACTGTACGGCAGCGGTGCGATCGGCGGCGTGGTCAATGTGATCGATAACCGGATTCCGGGCAAGCTCCCTGACAAATTGCTGGGTGGTGCGCTTGAGCAGCGTTTCGACTCGGTTTCCGACGAAACCTCCACAGTCATGAAAATAGAAGGCGGCAAAAGTAACCTGGCTTATCACCTGGACGGCTTTTATCGCAATCGCAATAATCTCGATATCGGCGGCTCGGCTATCGATGTCAATGCGGCCCAAGCGACCGATCCGACACTGGATGTTATTCAAAATACCAAAGGCTACATCAACAATACCTCCGCTCACGCGATCAGCGGCTCGGCCGGCGTTTCCCTGATAGGCGATCCGGGCTTTGCCGGGGTCTCCATCAACCGCCTGGAAAATAACTACGGCATTGCACCGGACGGTTCCGGCGGCGAGATTACCCGTATCGATCTGAAACAAAGCAAATATGACTTCAAAAGCGAGTTGAAAAACCCGTTTAAGTTCGCCGAATCCCTGCGCATGAAGCTGGGCTATACCGACTATCAACATACCGAAATTGCCGATGGCGAGCCCGGCGCGTTTTTTACCAATAAAACTTACGAAAGCCGCCTGGAGCTGACTCACAACCCTTTGGGGGTATTTCGCGGCATGGTTGGTTTTCAAGCCATTGCCGGAGATTTTGCGGCAATTGACAAGGCCTCCAGCGAAGTGATTGTGCCGCAAACGCTAAGCAACAGTTACGGTGTCTTTGCCGTGGAATCATTCAATATCGGGGCATTTGCCAACCAGCTCGGTATCCGGGTTGAAGACACGACGCTGGACCCGCAAGGGCTTTCCAGTCTTAATTATGTGCCGGTCAGTGCTTCCGCTTCCAGCGTGTGGAAAATCAATGACAGCAACAGCCTCAATCTTGCGATAACCCGCTCGCAACGTGCGCCGCAAGTACAGGAGCTGCTGACGAACGGTTTTCATGACGCCACCCGCAGCTTTGAAATCGGCAATATCAATCTGCGCGAAGAAACCTCCTACAACCTGGATTTGGGTTATAAATTCAAATCGGACTGGGTCAGAGCCCAGCTTGATTTATTCCATAATTGGGCGGGCGATTATATTTACCAGCAGCGTAATGGCGAATTCATAGACGGTGCGCCCGTCGTCGAAACCCGCCAAGCCGACGCCACCTTCATGGGCTACGAAAGCAAGCTGGTTTTTCCGTTACTGCAAAACCGGCTCGGAGCGGTTGATTTAACGCTGTTCAGCGATTTTACCCGCGGTCAATTCGTTAATGGTGCCGATGTACCGCGCATGCCGCCGTTGCGTTTCGGCTTTCAGCTTGACCACACCAAAGGTAATTGGAATACCAATCTGCGCCTAACACGCGGCGAAGCCCAGACTCATGCGGGCGATAACGATACCGCGACGCCCGGCTATCTGCTGCTGAGTCTCGGCACGCAATATCAAGTCCTGGATTTGCACGATGCCGATGTGATGGTGTTTGCCAAAGCCAATAATCTTTTAAATGAAAATATCCGCAACTCCACCTCGTACTTGCGCAACTTTGCGCCGGAGCCGGGGCGCGGCGCGGAAATAGGCTTTAGGGTGAATTACTAATGAATGTGTCAAAAATCTATCAATCCGGCGTAATCCCTGGACACAAAAAGAACACTTGGGCCGCGCCTTACACGGTATCGTTTTTAATAAAACGGGCTAATTATTTGGCTGAGCAAGAAAAGTCGGCCAACAGCAGTATAAGCACGATCTCACAGGCTATTTATGACTGAAAAACGTTTACCGGTAACTGTTCTGTCCGGCTTTTTAGGGGCGGGTAAAACCACGCTGCTCAATCACATTCTCGCCAACCGCGAGGGCTTAAAAATAGCCGTGATTGTCAATGACATGAGTGAAATCAATATCGACGCGGCGCTCGTCAAAAACGAGGTTGCGCTCAATCGGGCCGAAGAAAAACTCGTTGAAATGAGCAATGGCTGCATCTGCTGCACATTGCGTGAAGACTTGCTGGTGGAAGTCGGACAATTAGCCAAAGAAGGCCGTTTTGATTATTTGTTGATTGAATCCACCGGCATCGCTGAACCCATGCCGATTGCCGAAACCTTTACCTTTAGGGATGAAGACGGCGTGAGTTTGTCGGACATTTCTAAACTGGACACTCTGGTGACGGTGGTCGATGCGGTCAATTTCATGCGCGATTATTTAGAGGCGCAATCGCTGAAAGACATCCATGCCGAGCTGGGCGACGAGGATGAACGCAATATCGCCGATTTGCTGGTGGAGCAGGTGGAATTCAGTAACGTGATTCTGATTTCAAAAGCCGATTTGGTATGCAGCGACGAGCTGGCTAATTTAATAGCCATTCTAAATACCCTGAATCGCGATGCCGAGATCATCCCGATGGTCATGGGGCAAGCGCCTCTTCGTAAAATCATCAATACCGGACGCTTCAATTTCGAACAGGCGGAACAGGCGCCGGGCTGGCTGCAAGAAATGCGCGGTACTCATAAACCCGAGACCGAGGAATACGGCATCGCCAGTTTTGTTTACGCCGCCCGCAAGCCGTTTCATCCCGAGCGTTTTTTCGATTATCTGCATCGTGCGGATTGGAATAACGGTACTTTGCTGCGATCCAAAGGTTTTTTTTGGCTGGCTTCGCGGCCTGAATGGGTGGGCAACTGGTCGCAAGCCGGCGGCACCATGCAACATGGCTGCGCCGGGCGCTGGTGGGCGTCGGTGCCTGAATCGGAATGGCCTGAAAATTATGTCGCGGATATTCGTGCTAACTGGCAAGCCCCTTTTGGCGATTGCCGGCAAGAACTGGTCTTTATCGGTCAAAACATCAATGTTGATAAAGCGCGCCGGGAATTGGACCAGTGTTTGTTGACTGATGACGAGCTTTCTGCCGGTAAAGAGACTTGGAAAACCTACCCGGATAATTTTCCGCAATGGTTGGCTGATGAACAGTCTTGATCGCACTATTCATGCAGTCGGTGTCGGTCTGTTAATCAGCTTGGGCTTGTTGTCGCTGTGGCTTAAGGACAAGCGTTTAAAACGCATTGTGTCGAATTTAATCGCTTTAGTGCTTGGTGTGTTACTGGCGGATGCGTTACTGCATCTGCTGCCAAACGCTATTGCCGAATTCATTTACGGTTCGCACCAGCAAATTGATCCAAAAAAATTTCTCAATAATGAATCTTTCATTTGAAGTCGTTGCGGGCGCTATCGGCGCAAGCTTTCTGGTCAGTCTTACCTCAATGAGCGGCATGTTCGCCTTATGGGTCGGGGCGGAACAATTAAAACGGATTATTCCTTATCTGGTCGCCTTGGCGGTCGGCGTGTTATTGGGCGACGCCTTTATTCATTTAATTCCCGATGCGGTAAACCGGCAGGGCTCGGTTTCAACGGTATGTTTGTTAACCCTCGCCGGTGTCTTTATCTTTTTTATACTGGAAAAAGTGGTGCGTTGGCGGCATGACCATCACATTGATATATCGGAACAATCCGGGTACATCAAACCCATCGCAAAGATGAACTTAATGGGCGACGCGATCCATAACTTTGTCGACGGCATCTTGATTGTGGGCAGTTTTTTAGTGAACCCGGTATTAGGCTTTACCACGACCTTGGCCATCATCGCCCATGAAATTCCCCAGGAAATCGGCGATGTCGGCGCACTGGTTTATGGCGGATACCCACCGGCCAAAGCGGTTCTTTATAACTTTTATTGTTCGCTGACGGTTGTCGTCGGCGCCGTATTTACCTTGTTGTTCAGTCAAGTGGCGGAATCGTCCTTAGTGTTTTTACTGCCGATTGCCGCCGGCGGATTTATCTATATTGCCGCCACCGACATGATTCCCGCTTTGCACGAACATTCAACATTACCCCATCTGTTTGGACAAACGACGATCTTCGCATTCGGTATCGGCTTCATGCAGTCAATTATTATTCTGGAACGTTTTTTATTCAATCAATGAGGACAAACATGGTTGCCAGCGCACAACATTTAATCACGCCGCTTTATTCTCAAGCTTACCTGTCCGATGACGTGGCCGATTCGGCCCAAATCTATCAACCCGGTATCAATCTTTGCCTGATAGAGCGTCAAGTCGATAACGAGCTGAACAGCTTTGTCGAGCATTTGTTAAAACTCTCCAACCCGGTCAGCTTTGTTGAAAGCATTGATTTTGCGTCATTCGATTTCTTTAGCCTGCTGCCTCAGACAGGACATTTACCGGGTTACCGGGAATTTTGCAAAGATGTGGCCGCTTTAACCGCGCTTTATTGCGATTTATTCGAGTTGAAACGTGTCGGCTTGCGTTTGCATACCTTGGATCATGCCATGTGTCCAAAATTTCATGTCGATTCGGTGACCTGCCGCCTGGTGTGCACTTACGGCGGCGTCGGCACCGAATGGCTGGAAGATGCTTATGCCGACCGGCGTAAATTGGGCAGCGGTTCAGGCGGCTTAAGCGACGAACTCTCAGGCTTGATTTTGGATGATAACGCGATCCACAAGATGCCGCCTTATGCAATCGGCTTGCTGAAAGGCCGTCATTGGGAAGGCAATGAACAGCATGGCGCGATACATCGCTCGCCAAAGTTGATGCCCAATTCACCCAAGCGTTTGTTATTGACGCTGGATTTTGGCTGAGTTTGTTATGCAAACTTCATTTTTTATAACCGAGAGGATAATCCATGCCTGATTCCAACCGCTCCACACCTGTTCCGGTCACCATTTTGACCGGTTTTTTAGGCGCAGGAAAAACGACGCTGTTAAATCGCATCCTGTCCGAGGAACATGGCCGCCGCATTGCCGTCATCGAAAATGAATTCGGCGAAGAAGGTATCGATAACGACCTGCTGATTCAGGGTGACGAGCAGATCGTCGAAATGAACAACGGCTGCATTTGTTGTACCGTGCGCGGCGATTTGGTGCGGATTTTGGGCGAGTTGGCCGAAAAACGGGAGAAAGTGGCTCTGCACTTTGAGCGGGTCATTATCGAAACCACCGGGCTTGCGGACCCCGCTCCTGTCGCGCAAACGTTTTTTGTCGAACAGGATATTGGCGAATATTATGTGCTCGATGCAATTATTACCGTCGTTGATGCCAAACACGCACTCAAACAGCTTGCTGAATGCCATGAAGCGGAAGAGCAGGTCGGCTTTGCGGACCGCTTGTTGTTATCCAAAACCGACTTGATCACGCCGGAAGAACTCACTGCATTGGAAGCGCGATTACGCGCGATTAACGCCCGCGCGCCTATCGCTCATGCCCATTTTGGCGAAACCGACATCAGTGAAATTCTTGACATACGCGGTTTCAATCTCAATGCCATTCTGGAAATCGAGCCCGATTTTCTGGAAGATGTCAGCCATGAACACGATGCCGGTATCGCGTCTTTCGTATACCGCACCGACAAAGCTTTCGATGCGGCCAAAATGATCGCCTTTATCGACATCATGGTCAGGGATTTCGGCAATGATTTATTGCGCTATAAAGGCATTGTTCATATAGCGGGCTGCGATCGCAAAGTGATTTACCAGGGCGTGCACATGCTGCTGGCAGACAGTATCGGCGTGCCTTGGGCGGCCGATGAAATTCGCCGGTCAACCTTGGTCTTTATCGGGCGTAATCTGCCCAAACAGGCCATACACGAAGCGCTGGAAAGTTGCAGGATCATTTGAGATGTTGACGCGTTTAACAGGTGGGCAAGTTTTCGATCCCGCCCAAGGCCTGAACGGCACCGTTCAGGACCTGTTTATCCGCGATGGCGCGATTGTTTCCAAGCCCGATTCAGACGTAGCGATTGATGTCGATTATGATGTTTCCGGCAAGGTCGTCATGGCCGGAGCGATCGATATTCATAGCCACATTGCCGGCGGCAACGTTAACACCGCGCGCTTGTTACTGCCCGAACAGCACCGCAATTACATGGCCCGCAAGTTGGGCCACGCGTTTAGTACGGCGCGTTGGTCAACCACCGAAACCGGCTATCGCTACGCGCAAATGGGTTACACGACCGTCGTTGAACCGGCGGTATTGCCCGCTAATGCTCTGGATGCCCATTTACAGATGGCCGATATTCCGATCATCGATACCGCGGGTTTGGCCATTCTCGGTAACGATGATTTCCTGTTGCGGCTGCTGCGCGCTAAGGCTAGTCAAAACCAAGTCAACGATTATGTGGCCTGGACTTTACAGGCGACCCGCTGTTTGGGTTTAAAGGTGATTAATGCCGGCGGCGCCAACGCCTTTAAATCGAATGTGCGCAGTTTTGCGTTGGATGATGTGGTGCCGGATTACGGGGTCAGCTCCCGGCAGATTTTGCAGACGCTGCAACGCGCGGCGTGCGACATTCATCTGCCGCACCCGGTGCATGTGCATTGCAATAACCTGGGCATTCCCGGCAATGTCGATACCGCTATCGCCACCATGGAAGCCGCGCAAGGCTTGCCGATGCATTTGGCGCATATCCAGTTCTACGGCTATGGCAGCGAAGGCGGCCGGGTTTTTTCATCGGCGGCGGCCAAATTAATCGACGGTTTTAATCAACATCGTAATATCACGATGGATGTCGGCCAAGTGTTGTTTGGACAGACCGTGACCATTTCCGGCGATGTGATTGCCCAATACAGCCGTCGTAACGATGCGACGCCCAATAAATGGGTGATGTGGGATGCCGAATGCGAAGGCAGCGGCGGCGCTGTTCCGTACCGTTATCAGCAACAAAG
This sequence comes from Methylobacter sp., assembly GCF_036845245.1. Classification (NCBI taxonomy): domain Bacteria; kingdom Pseudomonadati; phylum Pseudomonadota; class Gammaproteobacteria; order Methylococcales; family Methylococcaceae; genus Methylobacter; species Methylobacter sp. The sequence continues at coordinate 175,627 of NZ_DAIUEH010000003.1, read as the reverse complement.
TTTTGTTAACAGCCTGCAATGGCTGATCGGCTTAGAAATCTTTTTGCTGGCCGAAGACCCGTGGCGCTTGTTTTTCACCACCGATCATCCCAACGGCGGGCCGTTTACGCGCTACCCGCATTTGATCCGGCTGTTAATGGATTATGATTTTCGTCTGGAATGTATGGACCAATTGCATCCTGAAGCGGTCGCCATGAGTTTGTTAAAAGATTTGAAAAAAGAGTTTTCGTTATATGACATTGCCGTCATGACCCGAACCGCTGCGGCGCGTATGTTGGGTTTGAAGGATAGAGGCCATTTGCAGCCCGGCGCCATTGCCGATATTGCGGTGTACACCCCGCAAGTCGATCAGGAAGCCATGTTCAGCGCTGCCGACCTGGTCTTTAAAAATGGGGAATTGGTGGTAAAAAACGGCGATGTACAGCAGCGCCGTAACGGCGCCACGCAAATGATCCAGGTGAGCTTCGAGCCACACATCAAACGCGAACTACAGGCCTACTACGACCGCTTTTATAACCTGAGCCTGGATAATTTCAAGGTGGCGGATGTCAGTTTCAGGCAGGCCGATAGTGAGCGCTTTGTCAGCCATGATGCCGGACAGCCTTATCTTGCCGCACCAGCGACAATCTAAACCGCCTGTTATGGATAAACAAAATAAATGCCGTTACAACCATTAATCATGAATCTGTCAAACAACCTTTCTATTACTTCCAAAGAGGGAGAAAAAGACGTTTATCTTGAACTCCTGCGTCACGATGCGGCGCACCTGATGGCCGAAGCGGTCAAAGAGCTTTATCCTACAGCGCAAGTCGCTATCGGTCCGGCTACCGAGAACGGCTTTTATTACGATTTTGCCCTTGCCGAGGCGTTCATGCCCGATGATCTCGTCCAAATTGAAATGCGCATGCAGGAAATCGTTGATCGCGCCGAACCGGTCATACGTGAGGAATGGAGCCGAGCGCAGGCTATTGCGCATTTCACCGCCGTCAATGAACGTTTCAAGTTGGAACTGATTCAAAATATTCCTGAGGGCGAGACGATTTCGGTTTACCGGCAAGGCGGTTTTCTCGATCTTTGCCGTGGCCCGCATCTGGAAAACACCGGGCAGGTGGGAAAGGCGTTCAAATTATTGAAAGTCGCCGGAGCTTACTGGAGGGGCGACCAGAGCAAACCGATGCTGCAACGGATCACTGGCACAGTGTGGACGACGCGCGCCGATCTTGATCGCTACCTTCAGCACTTAGAAGAAGCCGAACGTCGCGATCACCGGCGATTGGGACGTGAGATGGATTTGTTCCACTTTCAAGAGCAGGCGCCCGGCGCGGTATTTTGGCATGCCAAAGGTTGGCGCTTGTTTCAGCGTTTAATCGATTACCTGCGCCAACGCCAGACGGCATCAGGCTATGAGGAGATCAATACGCCGGACATCATGGATATTTCCTTATGGGAAGCTTCCGGTCACTGGGAGAAATTCGGTGACAACATGTTTACCATGCAAACCGGGGACGACCGCATCTATGCGCTTAAGCCGATGAATTGCCCCGGCGGGGTCCAGGTGTTCAAGCAAGGGCTACGGAGTTACCGGCAGCTCCCCCTCCGTCTGGCCGAGTTTGGTAAGGTGCATCGTTACGAACCTTCCGGTTCATTGCATGGATTAATGCGCGTACGCGCTTTTACCCAGGATGACGCGCATATTTTCTGTACCGGAAAACAGATCACGGATGAAAGCCTGAAGATTTGCGAGTTAATTTTAAGTATTTACCGTGATTTCGGTTTCGACGACATCCGCATTAAATTTTCGGACCGCCCCCTACAACGAGTGGGTAGCGATGCCGTCTGGGACCAGTCCGAACAAGCGTTGCGGTTAGCCATTGAAGCCAGCGGTTTGCCCTATACGCACAATCCGGGGGAAGGCGCTTTTTATGGGCCGAAACTTGAGTTCGTCCTGCGTGACGCGATTGGCCGCGACTGGCAATGCGGTACCTTGCAGGTCGATTTAAATCTGCCGGAACGCTTAGGCGCTTATTACATCGACGAAGAGGGACATAAACACGTGCCGGTTATGTTACATCGGGCGTTGTTTGGTTCGCTGGAACGTTTCACCGGTATTCTGCTGGAACACTACGCAGGATGGCTGCCGTTTTGGTTTGCGCCTCTTCAAGCCGTTGTCGCGTCAGTGACTACGCAAGGAGACGACTATGCTGCCGAAGTCTGCGAACGGTTACGCTTGCAAGGGTTGAGCAGCGAAACGGATCTGCGTAATGAAAAAATAGGCTACAAGGTCCGGGAGCACACCCTGGCTAAAATTCCACTGCTGATTATTGTAGGCAAGCGCGAAGTGAATGAAGAATCGCTTACATTACGCTGGTTGAACGGTGGACAACAGGAGCACTTAACGTTGGAAGAAGCCTTCGCATGCCTTGCTGACAAAAACCAAAATCCTCAAGCGCTAATAAACAAACGATGAAAAATTACAGTTTGTCCTCATCTGCTAACGCTATTGAACGTATACCCGTATTCATCATCAGCGGTTTTCTCGGCAGCGGAAAAACCACGTTATTGAATCGTTTATTGAGTCATGCGCCCAAATCCGCCGTGATTATCAATGAATTCGGTACCACCCCGATCGACCAACAATTATTGCGCGAGCATAAAGTACCTTTATCGACCTTGGTTGGCGGTTGTTTATGTTGCCAAGTACGCGGTTCGTTAACGCCCTTGCTTAAAAATCTGCGCATGGCTTGGGATTCCGGGGATAAGCCTTTCGAGCGGGTGATTATCGAAACCAGCGGCGTTGCCAATCCTGAGCCGGTGCTGGATATTTTGTTAAGGGAGCGTTGGATAGCTAAGCGTTATAGTTTACAAGGCGTTATTACTACCGTTTCAGCGGTTATGGATGAAGATTATTTTGATTATTTTCCTGAAGCACAAGCTGCTTGTGCCTGGGCAGACACCGTGGTAATGACTCAAACTGATTTAGCAACAGATCAACAAATTGAACGAATTAGTGCGCGACTGGATCAATTAGCCCCCGCTGCAACCCGGTTGACCGCTGTGCAAGGCGAGCTTGACCACAGTGCACTACTCAACTTTCCGAAGAAATTTCGGCGACTGCGTGATACTGAGCTGACCGATTTACCCGATCACGGTTTTAGCAGTATCGCCTTGCAACTTGAGCATCCGATACCGTGGGAACGCATACAGAAAGCGTTGGAATACCTGATTGTTCATTATCCTAAACAGCTCATCCGCTTAAAAGGCATGGTTTACACACCTGGGCAAAATCAACCCTTACTGGTGCAGGGAGCCGCCGGAAGGCTTTATCCTGCAACGCGGCTACCGGTAAGAACTTCTGATGATGGCATTGGACGACTGGTTATTATTACCCAGGGTGGCGTAAAAGATTTAGCTGAAGAGCTGATGGCACAATTACGTAGTAATAATTTGTGACTTGACCATTCACTAACAGCTAATCTGTTAGCTGGAAGTTTAAAACCTGACAGAGAATGCGTCGGACAATGACGAAAGAATTCTAATCTTACGCGGTCTGAGCCTCATGCCTGCCGCTTGGTTGAGGCATAGCCTAAATTGGCACGCAGTCGATTGTCAACGTGCTTGACTATCCTCGGAGTAGATTGACTTCAACAGTGACATGCACTAGTTCTTCGTGAATGCTGAGTTGTCGCCTGAAGTCATCCGGCTCTGCGGCATCCGTGACGGCGAGCGAAAGGATGCTCGCGTACTTGCCCTTACCAACACGCCATACGTGCAGATCAGTGATATCGGCCTTGATTGGGCTTGCGTCGATGACTTCTCGGATTTCTGCCACCACAGGGGCGTTCATCTCGGCATCGAGTAATACGCGTCCGGTATCACGCAGCAACCCATAAGCCCATATTGCGACCAAGCCTGCACCAACAATACCCATGACCGGGTCAAGCCAATTGGCCCCCAAAAATTTGCCGCCGATCAGCGCCAGTATCGCGAGCATAGAGGTAGCTGCGTCAGCCAAAACGTGCAGATACGCGGAACGCAGGTTCAGGTCGTGATGGTGATGACTGTCATGCTCGTGATGACCGTGGTGATGGCTGTGACTATCCTTGAGTAGCCACGCACAAGCAAGATTAATTAGCAGGCCGACCATCGCAATCGAGATGGCTTGGTCATAATGAATCGGCGACGGTGAGAACAGACGCTCAACAGACTGGTACAGCATCAACCCTGCAACTCCAACCAGGAAAACCGCGCTGGTATAGCCGCCCAGCACCTCAATCTTCCAAGTACCAAAAGCGAACCGCACATCGTGGGCAAAGCGGCGAGCTGCACCATAAGCGAGCACCGACAGACCGAGCGCCAAGGCGTGCGAACTCATGTGCCAGCCATCAGCCAACAACGCCATTGAGTTGAACATCAAACCGCCGACGATCTCCGCCACCATCATCACCGCGGTTAATACCACGGCCCAGCACGTGTTTCTTTCCGCCAGAGGGTTGCCCTCGTCAAAAACGTGAGAGTGACGCCAGTTGTCAACAGAAGCTGAGGATTGCATTTAATAGAGTCCTTGGGTTAAATAAAATATATACTATACCCCAGTATATTTTCATGCAATCAAAAGAGACGACATGGCCCATACGATCAAATCCAAGAAACAATTGTTGACACGTGTGCGCCGTATTAAAGGGCAGGCTGAGGCGCTGGAAAAGGCGCTAGAGCGAGAATCGGAGTGTGCAGCGGTTCTTCAGCAAATCGCCGCAATTCGGGGCGCAGTTAACGGACTGATGACTGAAGTGCTAGAAGGGCACCTTCGCGAGCACCTTGGCGCGGATGATCTTTCCCCACAGCAGCGGAGCGAGGATTTGGAACAGTTGGTGGGAGTACTTCGCTCTTATCTGAGGTGAGATAGCTTTAGAATACGATTTTTTCCGTTTCGTGAGCTGCACCCTATACGGGTCTCCAGGACATTGTGGGTCGAGGCAATCATCAACCTTTGAGCGATGAGGCGTTGCGATTGAAAGTCGGACACAGCATCAGTGAAATCTGAAAAACGAATTGTGTATACTTTGGCCACCACGCTCCCTCCTTGGGGTATTCCGGGGCATGGTTGGTTTTCAAGCCATTGCCGGAGATTTTGCGGCAATTGACAAGGCCTCCAGCGAAGTGATTGTGCCGCAAACGCTAAGCAACAGTTACGGTGTCTTTGCCGTGGAATCATTCAATATCGGGGCATTTGCCAACCAGCTCGGTATCCGGGTTGAAGACACGACGCTGGACCCGCAAGGGCTTTCCAGTCTTAATTATGTGCCGGTCAGTGCTTCCGCTTCCAGCGTGTGGAAAATCAATGACAGCAACAGCCTCAATCTTGCGATAACCCGCTCGCAACGTGCGCCGCAAGTACAGGAGCTGCTGACGAACGGTTTTCATGACGCCACCCGCAGCTTTGAAATCGGCAATATCAATCTGCGCGAAGAAACCTCCTACAACCTGGATTTGGGTTATAAATTCAAATCGGACTGGGTCAGAGCCCAGCTTGATTTATTCCATAATTGGGCGGGCGATTATATTTACCAGCAGCGTAATGGCGAATTCATAGACGGTGCGCCCGTCGTCGAAACCCGCCAAGCCGACGCCACCTTCATGGGCTACGAAAGCAAGCTGGTTTTTCCGTTACTGCAAAACCGGCTCGGAGCGGTTGATTTAACGCTGTTCAGCGATTTTACCCGCGGTCAATTCGTTAATGGTGCCGATGTACCGCGCATGCCGCCGTTGCGTTTCGGCTTTCAGCTTGACCACACCAAAGGTAATTGGAATACCAATCTGCGCCTAACACGCGGCGAAGCCCAGACTCATGCGGGCGATAACGATACCGCGACGCCCGGCTATCTGCTGCTGAGTCTCGGCACGCAATATCAAGTCCTGGATTTGCACGATACCGATGTGATGGTGTTTGCCAAGGCCAATAACCTGCTGAATGAGAATATCCGTAACTCCACCTCGTATTTGCGTAACTTTGCGCCGGAACCGGGGCGCGGCGCGGAGATAGGGTTTAGGGTGAGTTACTAAATCAAGATATAGGGAACAAAGTGAGGGAAGGTGGCGTGGCAATATCGGTTTATGGCCAGCTGATGCGGCGGATGTTTTCTCAACTTAGATCTAAAATATTGACACCAATTTTGGCCCAGTTTTATATGAAGCTAGGTTTTTGAGTAAATTAGGAGCGCGGCATAAGGAAGTAAATGAGTTTTTTCAAATTGGCCTCCGGCTCAGAATTAAAAAGACGATAATAATTGTAATATTGGGGCCATTCTTATGTACCTGCTTCCACTCTGTGTAAGCTCATTTCTAAGATCAAAAGGCCCATGCAATTTTGTCTTTCTACTTGTCATATAACGGTTTACGCCATTACATATTGAAGTATCAACCGAACCTTTTTTGCCAAACACAGCATCTACAAAGCTCATTAATACACAACATGAATCATTACAACTTGTCCCCATCCGCTAAAGCCATTGAGCGTATCCCTGTATTCATCATCAGCGGTTTTCTTGGTAGCGGAAAGACTACTTTACTGAATCGTTTATTGAATCATGCGCCTAAATCTGCCGTCATCATCAATGAATTCGGCGCCACACCAATTGATCAACAATTACTGCGCGAGCACAAGGTGCCTTTATCGACCTTGGTTGGGGGTTGCTTGTGCTGTCAGGTGCGCGGATCGTTAACGCCCTTGCTTAAAAATCTACGCATGGCGTGGGATTCCGGGGATAAACTTTTCGAGCGGGTGATTATCGAAACCAGCGGCGTTGCCAATCCTGAACCGGTGCTGGATATTTTGTTAAGGGAACGCTGGTTGGCTGCGCGTTATAGCTTGCAAGGCGTTATCGTCACGGTTTCAGCGACCATGGATACAGATCAGTTCGACTCTTTCCCTGAAGTCCAAGCGCAAATTGCCTGGGCAGATACAGTAGTAATGACGCAAACCGACTTAGCGACAGCTGAAGCAATTGCAAAGCTGGACGCACGCTTGCTGAGTCTTGCTCCCGCGGCACCCCGGCTGATTGCTGTGCAAGGTGAGCTTGACCCTGAGGCACTTCTTAATTGTCCGAAGAAGCTACGGCGACTGCGTGATGCTGAACTGACCGATTTACCCGATCACGGCTTTAGCAGCATCACTTTGCAGCTTGAGCAAGCGCTACCGTGGGAGCGATTACAAACAGCGTTGGAATACCTGATGGCCCGTTATTCTAAACAACTGGTGCGCTTGAAAGGCATGGTTTACACACCTGAGCAAAATGAGCCGCTGCTGGTGCAAGGAACAGTCGGAAGGCTTTATCCTGCAATGCGGCTGCCGGTAAGAGCTTCCGATGATGGTATTGGGCGACTGGTTATAATTACCCGCGTTGAAGTAAGAGGCTTAGCAGAGGAGCTGATGACGCAATTGCGTAATTAAGCAAACGAAAAAAAACTCAACTCTACGTCGTACTTGCGTAATTTATCCACGAATCGGGCAGGGCGTGATTGTCACTCAAAGTTGTCGGCCAATAATTTTTAGCTTGTTGGCTGGTGGGCGCGATCCTTTTTATTGCCCGACTGCTTTCTTTTTCTGCATGCTTTCGAAATAGAAAGAAACGCCATGCTTTCCCTGTTTTGCGTGATACATTGCGGTATCGGCAAAGTGAACCAGGGTTTCGCTATTGGTGGTATCTTGAGGGTAAATCGCAATACCGATACTGCCGCCCAGCGTAAATTCCAAATCACCGAAAATATAAGGTTCACATAATTTTTTCAGGATTTTCTCAGCAACCGGGGCCGCTCCGTCAGCATCGGTTTGCGGTAATAATAGAGCGAATTCATCGCCGCCAAGCCGGGCGGCGATGTCGGAATCGCGCAGAGTTGAAGAAATTCTTATGGCTGTTTCTTTTAGTACTTCGTCACCAATAGCGTGTCCCATCGTGTCGTTAACAAACTTGAAGCGATCCAGGTCCAGGTAAAAAAGTGAAACCGACACGTTGGTACGATGCGCCATACTGATGACATGTTGGAGCTGATCGGCAAATAGCCGGCGATTAGCCAGTCCGGTTAACTCATCGTAATGGGATAGCCAGATTAAGCGATCATCAGCTTGTTTGCGTAAAGTGATGTCATGCACAATGCCATCGACACCGATATATTTGTTGTCTTCATCATAAGCAGGGGTGTCTGTCACTTCAAGCCAATGGATATTTTTCTGCGCACTGTATATTTCTAACTGGTAAGGTGGGTTTTGCCGGTCTTGATCGTATGGTTCGGCGTACTCATCAATTTTAAGATTCATTGGATTATCAGTCAGGTATTCATGGTAATGAGCCATAAATTGCTCCACAGTGTATCCGAGTATATTGGTTATTGATGGGCTGATATAAGTGAATATGCCGTCGCAATCGCGTTGATAAAAGAAGTATTCATTACGCAGATTTTCAACCAGGCTACGAAATTTATGTTCGCTGGAGTTCAGCTCGGCGGTGCGCTTTACAACCAGGTGTTCGAGGTCGCTTTTTAATGCTTGCAGGATTTTGTTGGTGGTCTGAACTTCGGTTTTTGACAGTTTGATTTTCTTGTTTTGTCTGCGAACCCGCGCAATCCATAGTAACAATAAAACCAATATACTTATGAAGGCCGTTACAATTTCCCAAATCAGTTCATAATCAATCGAGGATTTAATGCTGGGAACCCATTTTGCATGGATATTCTGCATTTCTTCTTCACTGATGGTGACCAGCGCTTTTTGTAAAATGTCCGCCAGAATCGGCCAGTCATTACGTATGGCGATACTTTCGTTAATGCTGTCATTGGCGCTATTAAGATCATAAAAAGCTGCAATTTTCAGGTCAGTCAGGAGATATTTTGTTTGCAGATAACCGGCTGTAGCCATAAAAGTAATGGCGGCATCTGCTTTTTCGGTACTGACTGTCTTTAACCCATCCAGCATGGAGCTTACAAAATAAGGCGTGGCTGAGGGCAGTTCTTTAATAATCCGGTCAACAAATTGATAGCCTTTAACCATCGCGACTTTTTTGCCGACAAGATCGCTTTGGCTTTTAATTGAGACGTTATCTCTTTTGGTCATGATAACCAAAGTTTTTATCAGATAGGGTTGGGTGAAGTTAAACCACTGTCTGCGATCCGGCCGATTGACCATTGTCGCGACGACGTCAATTTTATGAGCGGCTGCAGCTTCGTATACTTTGTTCCAGCTGGTATTGGGATAGGTTTCAAATTTAATGCCCAAGCGTTTGCTCAGGGTGCTCATGACTTCGATCGCAATACCTTCAAGCTGTCCGGCGTCATTGATGAAGCTATAAGGTGGCAATGAACCGTCAAAAGCAATTCGGATCTTTTTGTGATTCGCTAACCACGCCTGTTCTTTAGATGTCAGCTGGACTACGGGGGCTGGTTTTTTTGGGGCCGACACTATGTCGGCAAAATCATCCGCCGAAGCGACATTTAATAGAAAAATGAAAAAGAACAAGGAAATTAAATAATGCATTGCATGGGCTTGGTTAATTTTCAATAGGGGAAATCAAGACAGGAGTCTCGCATTTTAGTCTTTTTGTCTCGATTTAATATGCGCACATATTTATACCGCTATTGTTAAGTTTAGTCTATTTCTGAACTGCTTGTGTTACGGCGTAAAAAGAAAGCTGTAAGCTCGAGTCTTTATGCTTGACAGAGCGATGTAATCTTATAGAATACCCGGCTCGAACTGCGGAGCGGTAGTTCAGTTGGTTAGAATACCGGCCTGTCACGCCGGTGGTCGCGGGTTCGAGCCCCGTCCGCTCCGCCATCTCTCAGGCAGAATTTTCATCGCCTATATAAAAAATCAATTCACCAAAAATTACTGCTGAGCTTTTTCATCAAGGTTTTGATGTCTAACACTTTTGTTGGTAATTATGCCATTTCCAAGCTGTATATTCTGCAGTTTCCGTTTATTAAGTGCGAACGATGAATCCGGACTCTTTTTCATAGTATATGACTTTGATGTTTATGGAAAATATGAATCGATAAATCAATTGCTTTGGTTAGCTCTCTTATCGATTAAACATCATTTTTAAAATAATTCCGGTAGTTATGCTGTAAAATCACTCTTTTTTTAGCTCAGTTCCCAGATGAAAACCAGGCTACCCGTACCGCGTATTGCATTAACACCCGGAGAACCCGCAGGCATAGGTCCCGATCTTTGCGTTCAGCTCGCCCAGCAGGATTTGTCCTGCGAAATCATCGCCATTGCCAGCCCGCAATTACTGGAAGAACGCGCCAAGCAATTAGGTCTCCCGCTTCAGATAAAAGAGTTTGACAGCACCAAGCCTGCCGCCACCCAGACTGCCGGCTGCCTGACCGTTTTGCCGGTGGATCTGGCTGAACCGGTTCAATGCGGGCAGCTGAATCCGGGCAATAGCCGTTATGTGTTAAAAGCCATCACCAAAGCGACTAAAGGCTGCATGGATGTGGTTTTCGATGCGATGGTGACAGGGCCTGTCCATAAAGGCGTTATCAATGATGCAGGTTTGTCTTTTAGCGGACATACCGAGTTTATTGCAAATATTACCGGAGGGCATCCGGTGATGATGCTGGCAACGCCGGGCTTGCGGGTGGCGCTGGTGACTACGCATATGCCGCTGTCGGAAGTCAGTCAAGCTATCACACATACCCGGTTGCGTACGGTGATTCGGATACTGAACCAAGAGCTACGCTCGCGCTTTGGTATAGACCACCCGAAAATACTGGTCTGCGGGCTTAATCCTCATGCCGGTGAAAACGGTCATATGGGTAGGGAAGAAATCGAGATTATTGAGCCGGTGCTTGATACCTTTCGCAAGCAAGGTTTGAGTCTGCAAGGGCCGTTACCTGCTGATACGCTGTTCACTGATAAGTATCTGGCTACGGCGGATGCAGTATTGGCGATGTATCATGATCAGGGGCTGCCGGTGCTTAAACATATGGGCTTTGGACAGGCCGTCAATATTACGTTGGGGTTGCCGATTATTCGCACTTCGGTTGACCACGGTACGGCTTTGGAGCTTGCAGGTAGCGGCAAAGCCGATTTAGGCAGTCTACAGTTCGCACTGGAAACCGCAATAACAATGGCTGCACAATAAATGGCACATACTCCGCGCAAGCGCTTCGGTCAGAATTTTCTTCATGACCACACTATTATTTACAATATTATCTCCAGTATTCAGGCCAAGCCTGATCAACATTGGGTTGAGATCGGGCCGGGGCAGGGCGCGTTAACCGAGCCTTTATTAAAGGAAGGTGTGCGTCTGGAAGTGGTCGAGCTTGACCGGGATTTGGTGGCTTTACTTAAAGAAAAATTCAAGCACTACCCTAATCTGCAAATTCACAGTGCCGATGCGTTACGGTTCGATTTTTCGGCATTGGCTGATGGAGACAAAAAACTGCGCGTCATCGGTAATCTTCCGTATAACATTTCGACGCCGTTGATGTTCCATTTATTGGATAACGCCTATTGTATTGACGACATGCATTTCATGTTGCAAAAAGAAGTGGTTGACCGGATTTGCGCGGTGCCAGGCAGCAAAAAATACGGCAGGCTTAGCGTCATGATGCAATATTATTGCGCAACAGAGCTGTTATTCGATGTGCCGCCGGAAAGTTTCGATCCGGCTCCGCAGGTGATGTCGGCTATCGTCAGGTTGGTGCCGCATCGGCAACCGCCTGTTGCGGTTAATGATATGGCCAAACTCAATCGGGTCGTCACCCAGGCATTTTCTCAACGGCGCAAAACGTTGCGCAATTCGCTGAAAAAATTGATTGCCGAGGAAGATATTGTTGCTTTGGGCATAGATCCAACCTTGAGAGCCGAGAACATATCCCTAGTCGACTTTGCCCGCTTAAGTAATTTATTGCAGGATTTGTAGTGTGCGCTGTGCGCACCTTTTCAAAGCATTTGTCTGCAGGAATGTAGGCAAAACTTTTCCCAAGATATTGACACTATTTGTTTCCGGCCTGAAGAAAGCCCAAAGTTTTTTCGATGGGCATAGCAGCTAATTTGACATCGCCTGCATTGCTTGCAGTGATGGCTTTTTCAAGCTCATCCACGGCGTTGTATTTCAATTTTTAAATGTCCCATTGCCCCATTTTTGGCCATTTTTGCGTGTTTCAGCGCTTTTTATTTAGCATGTTCAACCAATGCTGGCGTTTTGTCTTCCTTGCCTTGTGCTATGGCGGCGCTGGCTTTTAAAACCATAGAAGATCTGGTTAGCCGTTATCCTAAAAACTACAGTTGATCCATGATAGATTAGCGAATATTTTTGTGGTATTTGTGGGCGAATTGATTTCCCTGATCAAACGGAAAAACTCTCGCCGCAGCCGCAGGTACCTTTTACATTCGGGTTATTGAATTTGAAGGCTTCGTTAATGCCTTCCCGGCGATAATCCAGTTCTATTCCATCGACAAACTCCAGGTCGTTGGCGGCGACAATGACTTTTACGTCGAAATTTTCAAACACCGCATCGCCTTCATTCAATGCGTCGGCGTAATCGATCGTATAGGCATAACCCGAGCAACCGGATGTTTTTACGCCCAGTTTTAAACCCATGCCTTTGCCGCGTTTTTCCAGTTGTTTCTTAATTTGCCGAGCGGCACTTTCAGTTAATGAGACAGACATAATGACCTCTTTATCCTTTTACGCTTAAGGACTTTAATTGTTTAATAAATTCAAAAATTTCCGCTTCGGTGTTGGTTTTTCCCAAACTGATGCGGATTGCACTTTTTGCCTCGCTGGGATCAATTCCCATGGCTACCAATACCGGACTGGGTTCTCTCTGGCCGCTGGCGCAGGCTGAACCGCTGGAAACAGCGATGCCTTTTTGATCCAGCTGCATCAGCAGCATTTCTCCATCGATGCCGTGGATGCCCATTTGGACGGTATTGGGCAGTCGTTCCGCGTTCTCTGCAAAAATAGTCAGGCCGGGAATGGTGCTTAAGCCCTGTTCCAATAGTTTTCTAAGTTTTAACAGATAGCCGTGACGTTCGGCAAGTTCGGTTTTGGCGAGTTCCGCCGCTTTGCCAAAGCCGACAATGGCTGCGACATTTTCAGTTCCGGCTCTGAGTCCATGTTCTTGTCCTCCACCCAGCAAGACAGGATTTATTTCTACGGATTTTTCAAATACCAGTGCGCCGCAGCCTTTTGGACCGTAGATTTTATGGCTGGATAACGACATCAAATGCGCTCCGAGACGGTTAAAATCTACCGGTATTTTGCCCAGTGCCTGCACAGCGTCGGTATGAACCCTGATGTCGTGAGTTCTTAACTGATCAGTATAATGAACGACATTCTGTATTGCGCCGGTTTCATTGTTAGCCAACATTATTGAAACCAAGCCGGGTTTTAATCGAATAACCTCGTCGATAGTATCTTGTGTGATTAGGCCGTTTGTATCAACATCGAGCAACGTAAGCTCATGTTCCAGGTTTTTTAAATACTGGGCAGGTTCAAGAACCGAGGGATGTTCAATGGCTGAAACAGCAAGTCCGGCCTGAGGTGCTAGCGTTGCCAACGCCAGATTATTGGCTTCGGTGCCGCCGCTGGTAAAAATAATTTGCCCCGGTTGAACGCCAAGCAGTGCCGACAGCTGCTCACGCGCTGCATCGATGGCGCTGCCGGCGATTCTACCGTGACGATATAAGCTGGAAGGGTTGCCGTAGAATGTCTTCAGGAAAGGAAGCATCGCGTCCAGAACGCGATCATCTATCGGCGTAGTTGCATTATGATCAAAATAGATCATTCAAGTCGAACATTAGTCTGGATGGCGATAAATTTCAATAATTTGTTGGGCATCGTTATGCTGTCTTATCGCAACTTCCTGAACCTGGTTTTTTTCTAACAGGTCGGCTAAAGAAATACTCTTCAGATACTCTCTAATCTGTTCACTCAATCCCATCCATAGATCATGGGTTAAACAGGCCTGATCCTTTTGGCAATTGGCTTCTCCGCCGCATTTGGTTGAGTCAAGCGGTTCATTGACGGCGGCGATAATGTCAGCAATATTAATATCACTGGTCTTGCGGCACAGTTTGTAGCCGCCGCCAGGGCCGCGCACGCCTTTTACCATGCCGGCGCGACGTAAACGGGCAAAGAGTTGTTCCAGATAAGACAGGGAAATGGTTTGACGAGCCGCAATGTCAGTCAGGGTTACCGGCTTGATTTGACTGTGAAAAGCCAAATCCAGCATTGCAGTAACCGCATAGCGACCTTTAGTTGTTAAGCGCACAATAGTATCCTCTATAAATACCGTTAAGATATTGTTACTATACTTAACCTAGCATAATAGTCAACTATTATGGTCTTGTCAGACATAGGTAGACTCAAGGTTAAATATGCGCTTTTCAACTTTCACCTTTTCTGTTCTGATAGCCGTCCTCAATTTCGCAACCGTCCAATTTAGAGATCGGTGATTCCGTGTATTTTATACCGGCATCATTGAGCGCTTTTTGCATGGTTTCTATCTGTTTATCCATCGCATGAATATGATCCAGCATGTGATTAATCGCATAAGCGATGGGATCGGGCATGTCGGTTGTTGCTCCGTAAGCTTGAAAGCCCATTTTGTAGGCGATCTTGTCGCGCTCGGCCGCGGCGGCTCGGCTATTAGGGTCGACAATATGGCCGGGAATACCAACGACGGTTGCACCCGCCGGTACCGGTTTTAATACGACCGAGTTTGAGCCCACGCGTGCGTTTTCGCCTATATCGATAGGCCCTAAGACTTTTGCTCCGGCCCCTATCACCACGCCGTTATGCAAGGTCGGATGACGCTTGCCTTTATCCCAACTGGTTCCGCCCAAGGTCACGCCATGATATAAGGTGCAGTCGTCACCGATGACGGCGGTTTCGCCGATGACCACCCCCATGCCGTGATCAATAAAAAAGCGTCTGCCTATAATTGCACCGGGGTGAATTTCAATTCCAGTCAGCCAGCGGCTGAAATAGGCAATAAATCGAGCCAACCACCTGAATCCGGCTAACCAGCAAAAATGGCTGAGTCGATGAATTAAAACAGCGTGAAATCCCGGATAGGTGGTAATGACTTCAAAGACCGATTGCGCAGCGGGATCGCGTTCAAAGACGCAGGCAATATCTTCTTTTAAGTAGTTAAGCATCGTTATTCCTTTTATGACCTTGAGACATCCGCAAGATGCCTCGTAGTATGTCCAGTTCCTTGGTGTCCATTTGCACCCGGTTATAAATCCGGCGTAAACGCCGCATAATGGATTTTGACTTGGCTGGATGCATAAAACCTATGTCGGTTAATGCTTCAGCCATATGAGTATAAAAAGACTCCATTTGCGCTGCTGTCGCTAAAGGTTCGTCGCCTTTGTCGCCGACAAAAATTTCTTCTTGTGGAGCCAGTCCTGATGTCACGAATAATTCATAACAAACGACCTGCACGGCGGCGGCAATATTTAAGGAACTGTATTCGCTGTTACAGGGAATACGTAACAAAAAGTGGCACAGATCAAGTTCGTGATTTTTTAAGCCCGAATTTTCCCGACCAAAAATGATAGCCACTTTATTGCCGGGTTCATTAATCAGCACTTTTTCCGCACATTCCCTGGGCGTCATTTCCGGCCAGCTGATCGTTCGGCCTCTGGCACTGGCACCGATCACCAACTGGCAATCGGCAATGGCTTCTTGTAAAGTCTGGCACACGGTTGCGGCCGCCAACACATCATCGGCGCCTGAAGCTCTGGAAGTGGCGTCGGCGCTGGGGAATAATTTAGGGGCAACCAGCCAAAGATTATGCATCTTCATGTTTTTCATCGCACGGGCAACCGCACCTATGTTCCCCGGATGCGTTGTTTCGACCAGCACAATTTTTATAGTAGACAGCAAGGCCTTGTCCTTAGTTAAAAAAAGAGCCTAAGTTTAGCAAAATATTTGGTATTATATGGTGTTTTCAGCAATTGCTGCTGCATTGCCTAATGCCCTTGCTTTAGTGCTCTAATTTCTGCATAACCCTCAAAGACATGGGAAAATGCAGATATTGCACGAGCAAATATCTGTCCATACTCAGTACTCAATATAATCCGCCTATGCAACCCATGTTAAATACTGCCGTCCGTGCTGCAAGAAGCGCCGGCGACTTGATACTCCGCTCATCTGATAATATCGGCCAGCTAAAAGTCGACCAAAAAGGCAGAAACGACTATGCCAGCGAGGTTGATCGTATGGCCGAACGGGAAATCATCAATATTATCAAGGCGGCCTATCCTGATCACAGCATTCTGGCAGAAGAAAGCGGTGCGTATGAGGGTAACGATTTTGTCTGGGTTATCGACCCGTTGGATGGTACGACCAACTTTCTGCACGGCTTCCCGCAATATGCTGTTTCCATCGCGTTAAAGCATAAAGGCAAGATTGAAGTCGGCGTTATTTACGATCCGTTACGAGATGAATTATTCACTGCCAAACGCGGTGGCGGCGCCATGCTAAACAATCGTCGTCTTCGGGTGACTAATCAAACCAGCTTGAAAGGCGCGTTAATCGGCACTGGTTTTCCATTTAAAACCGGCCTGCATATGGATGCTTACTTGGGCATGTTTCGCTCATTGGCGACCGATTCGGCAGGAATTCGCCGTGCGGGCGCTGCTGCGCTTGATTTGGCTTATGTGGCTGCGGGTCGATTGGATGGTTTTTGGGAAATAGGCCTGATGGAATGGGATATGGCTGCAGGTATTTTATTGATAAAAGAAGCGGGTGGCGTAGTTACCGATTTTTCTTTTAATGATAAGTATTTGGAGTCAGGTAACCTGATCGCGGCTAGTCCCAAAATGCACCAAATCATGTACCAACTTATAGAGCCGCATGTTACGAATAATTTGAAATAATTGACGTCGTAAGCGGGATTTGTCAATTCAGCTTACGAACTCCGCGCTGTGTAACTTCAAAAAATCTGCAACGCCAGCATGATGGCGTCTTCGCGGCCGTTTTCCGCTTCGTAATAACCTTTTCTGATACCGATTTCGTTGAATCCCATGTCCTGATAAAGGGCGATGGCGACGGTATTGGACGGCCTGACTTCCAGAAACATGGTTTCTGCCCGTCCTCGGGCCAGTTCGATAAGATTTTCCAGCATCTTACGACCTATTCCTTGCCCCTGTTCGGCAGGCGCTACACAAATATTTAAAACATGAGCCTCACCGACAGCGATCGAGAGTATGCTGTACCCTAATACGGTATCCTGCTCTTCGCACACCCAACAATTATAATTGGCTCTAAAGCAGTCCCTGAATATGTCTTCGCCCCAGGGAAATCGATAGCTTGCCCGTTCAATCGCCATAACTTGGGGTAAATCGGTGTTTCGCATTTTTCTTAGGCGCATTAAATCTTTTCTGCCCACCGAGTTGGGAAATAATTTGGCGTAGAACTCTCTATCGGCGTCATAAACCATAAAGTCTTTTATTTTTTCTAACATTATTCCCAACATGATCAACCTTTAATGTTTTTATATGTTTGCAGCGCGAGTTTTAAATCCGCCCAGGCTTTGCGCTTGTCCAGCAAGGATCTTAACAAATACGCCGGGTGATAGACTACAATAACTGGCTCATCATTTAAAGCGTGTATTTTTCCTCTTAGCTTACTGATCGGCTCATCCGTGTTGAGCAACGCCTGTGCGGCAACCCGCCCTAAAACCACGATGATTTTTGGTTTGAGCAATGCCATTTGCCGTAACAGGTAAGGTTTGCAGGTTTCGATTTCGATAGGCTTGGGATCGCGATTGGCGGGAGGGCGGCATTTGACAACATTAGCAATAAAAACTTCATCCCGATCAAGGCCTATCGCTCTTAGCATCTCGGTTAACAACAGCCCCGCCTTGCCGACAAAAGGCAAGCCTTGTTGATCTTCATTTTGTCCGGGTCCTTCACCGATAATCATCCAGTCGGCGTTTTTATTGCCCGAGCCAAAAACGGTTTGGGTGCGTGTTTTACATAAATCGCATTTAGTGCAGGGGACAACTTCGGCTTGCAAGGCCTCCCAGGTATCAATCGGCTCTGGTTCCGGTTCCGGCAGGATGTTTTCAGCGATAGCATCGGGTACCGACGCTTGCTCTTGGACAGGAACAACTCGGGGCAACCAGACATCAATGCCCATCGCTTCAAGGTATTGCAGGCGTGTTGTGTTATCCAAAACCGTCTCGACCTACTTACTTAATTTTCCCACGCCGGAGCGTGGGAACGATGAATTTCGCCTTGCACCTCAATCAAACATCCCCTTTCTGAGGATGCTGGCGTTGGTCAGGGCTTTGCAGTTTATTCACGGCATTGATATAGGCTTTGGCTGAAGCGATAACAATATCGGTATCAGCGCCCAAGCCGTTGACAATCCGGCCCGCTTTTTCAAGACGGATAGTGACTTCGCCTTGGGCATCAGTGCCGTTGGTGATGCTGTTAACCGAATAAAGCTCCAGCGTTGCGTTGGTTTGGACCAGCTTTTCAATGGCCTTTAAACTGGCGTCCACAGCGCCGCCGCCATCCGCATTACCGGTGACTTCTTTATTGTCCACTCGCAGTGTAACGGTTGCGTTGGGTATTTCACCGGTTTCCGAGCACACTTTCAGGGCTATCAGTTTGACATGCTCATCTTCCGCCTCAAAACCGGCTTCCGAAATCAATGTTTGCAAATCTTCATCAAAGATTTCGTGTTTTTTGTCGGCTAACTGTTTGAAGCGGGAAAAAGCCTCGTTCAACTCTTCTTCTGAACCGAACTCAAAACCCAATTCGGTGATACGGCTTTTAAACGCATTCCGGCCTGAATGTTTGCCCAGCACCATGCGGTTAGCTGTCCAGCCGACATCTTCAGCGCGCATGATTTCGTAAGTTTCGCGGCTTTTCAATACGCCGTCCTGATGGATGCCCGCTTCATGTGCAAAAGCATTGGCACCGACGATGGCCTTGTTGGGCTGCACAGGAAAACCGGTGATTGACGATACCAGTTTTGAGCATGTCAAAATTTCTCGGGTATCTATACCGGTTTGGCAGGTGAATACATCCTTACGAGTACGTACCGCCATGACCACTTCTTCCAGCGATGCGTTACCGGCGCGTTCGCCCAAGCCGTTAATCGTACACTCAACCTGGCGCGCACCGTTCATGACCGCGGACAACGAATTGGCAACCGCAAGTCCCAAATCATTATGGCAATGCACGGAAAAAATCGCCTTGTCCGAATTGGGGATACGGCGGATCAGGTTGGCGATGGTTGCGCCGAATTGATCGGGAACGCTGTAACCGACAGTGTCCGGAATATTCAGCGTGGTGGCTCCTGCGTCGATAACCGCTTCAAGAATCCGGCACAAAAAGTCTTCTTCCGAACGCCCGGCATCTTCCGGCGAAAATTCGACATTATCGGTATATTGCCGGGCGCGTTTAACCGCTTTGACCGCGTATTCAATGACCTGTTCCGGCTGCATCTGTAATTTCATTTGCATATGGATCGGCGAGGTGGCGATAAAAGTATGAATCCGGGACTGTTTGGCGCCTTTTAGCGCCTCGCCTGCACGGTCTATATCTTTGTCCAGCGCTCTGGCCAGTCCGCACACCACGCTGTCTTTTATCACATTGGCAACCGCTTGGACGGCTTCAAAATCGCCGGGACTGGCCGCGGGAAAACCGGCCTCGATTACATCGACCTTTAAGCGTTCCAAGGCCTTGGCAATTCGGATTTTTTCATCGCGCGTCATTGATGCGCCGGGACTTTGCTCGCCATCGCGCAAAGTAGTATCGAATATTATTAACTTGTCTTTCATAAAAACTCCATTCTCGGCAATTGCTCCTTGCATCGCCTAAAGCGCCTTTTTGGGCGCGCCTCCATGCAAGTCGATAAAGGGTTTCAACTGTTACGTTGATACACGGATATAGGGGGTTAAATCATTAATATAGAAAAAGATATGTGCCCGTCAGGGCAGGAATCTTAAAGGCAGGCATAGCCACGCGCGCAAGCCTGTTTCGGCAAGCATTGCGCCGGAAAGAGGGTTTTGAAATGCATGGTTGATTTGAGTAAACATGGTCGTGACTATACGCCAATGGCTGTGCCGCCTCAAGCAGATTTTACGCTTTACGCCCCTGCAACCTGCGCTTACGCATAACCAGAGTAATAACCGGGCCTGAAATGGCGTAACCTAAAAACAGCAAGAACAACATCGTTTGCGGCTGCGCCATCACGAAAGCGATAGCCAGCATCGCGGCAATCGCGACAATAAAAGGCACTTTGCCTTTTAAGTCGATTTTTTTGAAGCTCCAATAGCGGAAATTACTCACCATCAGCAAGCCGGTGCTGACTGTTAAGACAAGTGCAAAATATTTGAATAGCTCAATGTCGTATTTATACTCCAGGCAAATCCAGATAAATCCGGCAAGGATCGCTGCGGCGGCAGGGCTGGGAAGACCCTGGAAATAATTCTTATCGGCCGTTGCCAGCTGGGTATTAAAGCGCGCGAGTCGTAATGCGCCGCCCGCCGTATGGACAAATGCAGCAAACAAACCCAATCTACCCATGCTGGAAAATGCCCATAAATACATGACTAAAGCGGGTGCCGCGCCAAATGAAACCATGTCAGAAAGGCTGTCGTACTGAGCGCCGAATTCGCTCTGCGTATTGGTCAGCCTAGCCACGCGGCCATCCAGTCCGTCCAGTATCATCGCTACAAAAATGGCCACAACAGCGGTTTCATAACGTCCGCCCATCGCCGAAGTAATCGCGTAGAAGCCTGAAAAAAGCGCTCCGGTGGTAAATAAATTAGGTAACAAATAAATTCCACGACGACGAGTTAAGCGTTTTTCTGGAAGCATATTTTAATCAATCCTTTAGGTTTAGGAGGTCAGCAAAAAACATTGCGCCGAATTATACAATGAGCCCGCAAAGTGCACCTAGCTTAATCAAAACCAGATTTAATCAAAATGGTGGGACTGGTTAAATCTCGACAAATTCAGTGCGAGCGGTTTTAAAAATCGAACGGCTTGTTATTTAAGTAGATATTGATTTTGGTAGGGTTTATTTTTGTTGAGTTAACCGTCGTTTAGAGACTATAGTCTCCAAGTCATTAAAATCTTCAAAAACAATCGCCGGTTCAATATTCATAAAAATGTTTTGGTTAAATTCACTGACACAAATAGCGTTTAAAGTCACTTCTTCATACAGCCAATAATAAAAATCGCTCTCGAAAACGCTGTATCTGTCTGTGTATTTACATTGTATCCATTGATTATCCAATGACCCGATTGCATGAAGGGCTTTGTCAGGTTGAGTTGCGCCAAAATATGCAATAACTTTATTCTCCAAACTCAGTTGAAATCGATCGAATTGTATTTTTCCGTCTGCCAGCTGCGTATATTTTAAGCGCCCGCCCTGAACATCATCCCCATGCCGATCTATTACACATTGCTTATTGAAATTATAAAAAGCCAGCGGAAAAATGATGGGGTATCTATCGGGGATATTAGCGCGTTCCAGAATATGGGCTGCTGTCCTTTGGCTTTTATCCCATTGTTTGATGACTATTTGTAAAACCAGCATCGCTTTTTTCTCTGAGTGTCTTCGTCTAAAATTGCCATGGAATGTGTGGAAGCCGTTCATGCTTCGACAAGCTCAGCACGAACGGCTTCCACATGCTCGTCTAATTCTGTGAACATTACAGACCCTACTCATTCTTCGACTGGGAACGGGGTTTGGAATGCTCAACTGCGGTTTCTAAGATTGAGGTTAATCGACATTAATATTCCCTCTCAAAGCTTTGATCCGGCCTTGTTTGGCTTTGCTATCCAAGCGCCTTAGCTTCGATCCTTTGGTCGGCTTAGTGGCTTTGCGTTTTTTGTGAATGATAGCCACGCTTTGAATTAATGCCTGTAGCCGATTTAAAGCATCTTCCCTGTTTTTTTCCTGGGTGCGGTATTGCTGGGCTTTGATAATAATCACGCCTTCTTTTGAAACGCGCTGGTCATTTAAAGCCAACAGTTTTTCTTTGTAAAACTCGGGTAATGAGGACGCGCTAATATCGAATCGCAAATGAACGGCGGTTGATACTTTATTGACATTCTGGCCGCCGGCTCCCTGCGCACGAATCGCATGAATTTCAATTTCATTGTCCGGAATGCTGACCTGATTGGATATTTGCAACATTGATATCAAGCTCTTTTGTTGGGAGACGCTAAACGATAAAGCTAATTTGTTGATTATACGTTATTTACTTTTTTGGCTTAGCCTGTCGTTGTGCTGCGGCTGTGGCGGCATAACCTAATAGCTGAGCTTGTTTCGAATGAGGAATACAAGCGCGATAACATCTATATTAGCGGCATCAATACCGCTCTTTATGATTTACAATATGTTTTGGCTTGTAAGCTATGCGCAAACAGCCTTCTGCTGCGGAACCAGTGTACACAGAAGCTGTATGTATTTATTGGAAGTATTTTTAAAAAGACAACATACCATCGGAGCGATAAAGAATGACCAAACATGTTACTTTGACCCAGTTTATTATTGAGCAGCAGCGCGAGCTGCCGGGCGTTTCGGGAGCGTTTACTTCATTACTGAACGATGTGGTTACAGCATGTAAGAAAATCTCGCATCTTGTTAATCGAGGCAATTTAATTGGTGTGCTGGGCAGTGCCGACTCCGAGAATGTACAAGGGGAGGTGCAGAAGAAGCTGGACATTATTACCAATGACATTATGGTCGATGCGCTGAACTGGACCGGTCATTTGGCCGGTATGGCATCGGAAGAAATCGACGGCATCATCAGTATTCCGTCTCAGTATCCAAAAGGCAAATATCTGGCTTTGTTCGATCCGTTGGACGGTTCTTCAAATATCGACGTCAACTTGGCGGTAGGTACTATCTTCTCGATTCTGCGTTGCTGCGAAGGCGTTGAGCCGGCTTTGGAAGATTTTTTGCGGAAAGGCTCGGAACAGGTTTGTGCGGGTTTTGTGCTTTACGGCCCGTCAACGATGATGGTTCTAACAACCGGGCATGGCGTTAACGGTTTTACGCTGGATCAGGATATAGGCGAGTTTATCCTGACTCACCCGAACATGAAGATTCCGAATGACACCAATGAATTTGCAATCAACATGTCGAATCAGCGTTTCTGGGAGCCGCCGGTACGCCGTTATATTGATGAATGCTTACTGGGCACCGAAGGTCCGCGTGAAAAAGACTTTAATATGCGTTGGGTCGCGTCGATGGTGGCGGAAGTCTACCGGATATTGACGCGCGGCGGGGTTTTTATGTATCCGTATGATTTGCGCGACCCGTCAAGAGCAGGAAAGCTGCGCATTATGTACGAGGCCAATCCGATGGCTTTTATTATCGAGCAAGCGGGTGGTGCCTGTTCCACAGGGCGCGAGCGTATCCTTGATATTAAACCCAAAGGTCTGCACCAGCGGGTTCCGGTCATTTTAGGATCGAAAAACGAGGTTGAGCGGATTGTCCAGTATCATTTGGAAGGCTGATTTTAAATAGGCAAAAGGCTTAAGGCCAAAGATTAAAAATGGTGTGTTACGCACTTTTGCCGTTGCCGCTTAGAATTACACAGCAAGCTTCGTACTTCCGGTAGCCGCGGTTTTTGGAGTCCAAAACTTGCTTTGGCCTTTGCACTGATTCCATGCCGTAGCGCATCAGAACGATGAGAAAGACTAAAAAAGAGCTTCCCTTATATGATAAAATTTTGCTTTTTTAATTTCACCCTTTGAGTTTCTCCATGAACAAACCTAAAAAAGTCGCGATTCTCACGGCGGGCGGCTTGGCCCCTTGCCTAAACTCAGCTATCGGCAGTCTTATCGAGCGTTACACTGAAATCGATCCTTCGATTGAAATCATTTGTTACCGTAGCGGTTATAAAGGCCTGTTGTTGGGCGATTTTTATACCGTCACTCCAGCAATCCGCGAAAAAGCGGGTCTTTTGCATCGTTTTGGCGGTTCGGTGATCGGCAACAGCCGCGTCAAGCTGACTAACGTTAAAGACTGCATTAAGCGCGGACTGGTTCAGGAAGGCCAGGATCCGCAAAAAGTTGCTGCCGACCAGCTGGTTAAAGACGGCGTGGATATTCTGCATACGATCGGCGGTGACGATACCAATACCGCTGCGGCTGATCTTGCCGCGTTCCTCGCGAAAAACGATTATGGTCTGACTGTTATCGGCTTGCCTAAAACCGTCGATAACGACGTGTTTCCAATCAAACAATCGTTGGGCGCCTGGACGGCTGCCGAACAGGGCGCGCGTTACTTCTGGAACGTTGTTGCCGAAAACAATTCCAACCCGCGCATGCTGATTGTTCATGAAGTGATGGGACGCAGCTGCGGCTGGCTGACTGCGGCGACCGCTCTGGAATACCGCAAGCTGCTGGATCGCGCCGAATGGCTGCCTGAGCTGGGTTTGGATCGCGCCACTTATGAAGTGCATGGCGTTTTTATTCCTGAAATGACAATCGATCTTGCAGCCGAAGCGGCTCGTCTGCGGGCGGTAATGGATAAAGTGGATTGCGTTAATATCTTTGTATCGGAAGGGGCGGGCGTTGAGTCCATCGTCGCGGAAATGCAAGCCAAGGGACAGGATGTGCCGCGCGATGCGTTCGGTCATGTCAAGCTGGACGCGGTTAATCCCGGTAAATGGTTCGGTGACCAGTTTGCAGAAATGATTGGCGCTGAAAAAACGTTGGTGCAAAAATCAGGCTACTTTGCCCGTGCTTCTGCGGCTAATGTCGAAGACATTCGTCTGATCAAGTCTTGTGCCGATCTGGCCGTTGAATGCGCTTTCCGTCGTGAATCAGGCGTTATCGGACATGATGACGATCAAAACTTTGTGCTGCGTGCGATTGAGTTTCCTCGCATCAAAGGTGGCAAACCTTTTGACCTGGATACCGCCTGGTTTAATCAAACTTTGGCTGACATCGGCCAAACCAAAGGCACCAAGGTTGAGGTTGGGCATTAAAACTAGATTGTAGCGTTCCCACGCTCCGGCGTGAGAACGCAGTTAGTGATACTCCAGCGTCACGGTTGGCAACGCTGGAGTATCTAAGATGTCTTTCCATATCCGTTTTTTAAACGACGCATCATGAACTCCGACGAATATATTTTTGTTTACGGAACACTCAGGCGTGATACGAATAGCGAGATGCATCATCTGTTGGCGAAACACGCCGAATTTGTAAATGATGCAAGCTACTGCGGCAAACTTTATCAAATCGATTGCTATCCCGGTGCAGTTCCTTCCGATGATCCCAAAGATGCAGTGCGGGGTGAGGTCTATCTGCTTCATCAAGCCGATGTTGTGCTGCCTCTACTTGATCAGTATGAAGAATGCGGACTCGCGTTTCCTGAACCCAACGAATATAGTCGTCAGAAACAATCAGTGTCGCTTAAAGACGGACGTCTCGTTACGGCATGGGTTTATGTCTACAACTATCCCACGGAAGGCTTGGAATTGATTCTGGAATACATTCCTACGCATCCTTAAAAATCGCCAGGTTGTAATACCTATATGATCACCATTATCCAACGCGTAACTACTGCTAAAGTCACCGTCAATAATCAGGACATCGGAAAAATCGATACCGGCATCATGGCACTGGTTGCGGTGGAAAAAGCGGACACCGAAAAAGATGCCCAGCGTTTGCTGGAACGTATCCTCAACTATCGAATTTTTGCCGATAGCGATGACCGTATGAACCTGAGTTTAAGAGATATTAACGGTGGGTTGTTGCTGGTGCCGCAATTTACGCTGGCGGCCGATACCGAAAAAGGCAACCGGCCCAGTTTTATTTCTGCGGCACCGCCTGAAAAAGGCAAGGAGCTGTTCGATTATCTGCAATGGTTGGCAAAGCAAACTTACGCTCATGTTGAGTTCGGCCGGTTTGGCGCCGACATGCAGGTTTCTCTGGTCAATAACGGACCGGTTACTTTTACACTACGGACTCACTAATACTATTCTCGCTACCAATCATCGTCTTCATCTTTTTCATAAGGTTGCGCTTTTACGTTATCGGGAACTTTCGGACTATTGACTGACCGTAACAGAATTAACGCGCCACCCAAAACAAACAGCAGTGCGACTATAAACACTATTATCCACATTAGAACCTCCCATTTTTGGCTTGCATAGCGGGTTACGATAGAATACTTCTACATAGATCATTTATATACTTCAACATGACTAATATGTCTGGAACAAATTTGCATTTACCCGAAGGGCGTCAGGCAGGACAGCCTGACGTGAAACAAGTCGAATTACTTTCTCCTGCCGGAACCCTTAAGAACATGCGCTATGCGTTTGCATATGGCGCGGATGCCGTTTATGCAGGACTGCCGCGTTATAGCCTGCGCGTGCGCAACAATGATTTTCTGGCCGATAATTTGGCCAAGGGCATAGATGAGGCGCACCAATTGGGCAAAAAGTTTTTCCTCGCAACTAATGTGATTCCGCATAACGCCAAGGTTAAAACTTTTATTAAAGATATTACCCCTATTATTGCAATGCAGCCGGACGCGTTGATTATGGCCGATCCGGGCTTGATTATGATGACGCGGGAAGCCTGGCCGGACATGCCGATACATTTATCGGTGCAGGCCAATACGGTTAATTATGCGTCGGTCAATTTCTGGAAAAGCATGGGTGTTGAGCGGGTCATTTTGTCCCGCGAGCTATCGTTGGATGAAGTTGAAGAAATTCGCCAGCTTTGTCCCGATACGGAGCTTGAAGTGTTTGTTCACGGCGCGTTATGTATCGCATATTCCGGGCGCTGTTTGTTATCCGGCTACTTCAATCACCGCGATCCTAATCAGGGAACTTGCACCAATTCCTGCCGCTGGAAATACGACACGCTGCCCGCCGAAGAAAATGCAGAGGGCGATTATCTGCCTGTTGGCGAAGTATTGTCGATGTCCGACATCAGCAACGCCAGTTGCGGTGGTGCGGAACGGCATCCGTTGGCCGACAAGGTGTATTTTCTGGAAGAAGAAGGACGCAAAGGCGAGCTGTTGCCGGTCATGGAAGATGAAAACGGTACTTACATCATGAATTCAAAAGATTTAAGGGCCATCGAGCATGTGCAGCGCCTAGTCGAAATCGGCGTAGACAGCCTTAAAATCGAAGGCCGCACCAAGTCGCATTATTATGTGGCGCGTACCGCGCAGACCTATCGCCAAGCAATTGACGATGCGCTGGCGGGACGTGCATTTCAGCCTGAGTTAATCGGTGTTTTGGACAATCTTGCCAATCGGGGCTACACCGACGGTTTTTACCAGCGCCACCATACCCACGAACATCAAAACTATATAACCGGCTATTCCAAAAGCCATCAGCAACAATTTTGCGGTGAAATCAGGAGTTATGACCAAACGACCGGCCTTGCAACCGTTGATGTCAAAAATAAGTTTTCGGTCGGGGACAAGTTGGAATTGATACTGCCTGAAGGCAACCAGAATATTATCGTCGAACGCATGGAAGGTATGTATGGCCAAGATATGGAAGAAGCATCGGGCGGCGGTTATGAAGTTAAAATACCGCTACCGGAAATTTGCGCTGATAAGGGCTTGTTGGCCCGGTATTTTTAGAATGGGTGACCAATCGGTTACTATTTATTCGCACTTTAAATCTGTGAGGTTTCAATCATGACATTTACCACCGCCGATCTTTGCGATGCCCATTCAGAAGAAGACCACTTCCAGATTGCCGAACCGCTGCTCAAACCTTATGGCGGTCACACCAGCTTTTGCGGCCAAATCACTACAATAAAAGTTTTTGAGGACAACGTTTTGGTCAGGGCAGTATTGGAAGAGAATGTTGAAAACAGGGTTTTAGTGGTCGATGGCGGCGGTTCCCATCGTTGCGCTTTGTTGGGTGCCGATCTGGCAAGGCTTGCGATTGCCAATGGCTGGCAAGGCATTGTTATTCATGGCTGCATCCGCGATTCTGCAATTATTGATCAGCTCCCTATCGGGATACGTGCTTTGCATACGCATCCCTTAAAAAGCCATAAAAAAGACCATGGAGACCGAGATTTATTGATCACTTTTGCCGGCGTCAATTTCAAACAAAATCATTTTTTATATGCTGATGCAGACGGAATTATCGTATCAGAAACAATGTTGAGTTAAAATAACTTCAAATTAACCTAGTAAAGAAGTCAAGATATGCAAATTGTACTCGCTAACCCCCGTGGATTCTGTGCCGGTGTAGACCGGGCCATCGAAATTGTCGATCAAGCCATCCAGGCTTTCGGCGCGCCTATCTATGTTCGTCACGAAGTTGTCCATAACCGTACGGTTGTTGACGGACTTAAAGAAAAAGGCGCTATTTTTATTGAGGATTTAACGGATGTGCCGGTCGGTTCTTATTTGATTTTCAGTGCTCATGGCGTTTCAAAACAAGTGCAGCAGGAAGCTAAAGAGCGTAATTTAACGGTTTTTGACGCGACCTGTCCGCTGGTAACCAAGGTTCATTTGCAGGTTGCCAAGCATGCCAAAGAAGATCGTGAAGTTATTCTCATTGGCCACGCCGGACACCCCGAAGTTGAAGGTACCATGGGGCAATATGAAAGAGGCACGGATAATGGCGGCATCTATCTGGTGGAAACCCCGGAAGATGTTAAAAAGCTGGCGGTAAAAAATCCCGACAATTTGGCCTATGTTACCCAAACCACCTTGTCAATGACGGACACCAAAATCATGGTCGATGCCTTAAGGGCGCGCTTTAAAGCCATACAGGAACAGAAAAAAGACGATATCTGCTACGCTACGCAAAACCGTCAGGATGCGGTTCATGAGCTGTCTAAAACGGCCGATCTTATTCTCGTTGTCGGCTCACCTAACAGTTCCAATTCAAACCGGTTGCGTGAAATTGCCGAGCAACTTGGTAAACAGGCTTATCTGATTGATACCGCTCAAGATATGCAGCAGAACTGGTTCGATGGCGTTGCTGTGGTCGGCGTTACTGCAGGAGCTTCCGCACCGGAAGTCCTGGTCCAGGAAGTTATCAATCAGTTAAAGCAATGGGGTGGGCAATCGGCTATTGAGATTCAAGGCATAGAAGAAAAAGTAGTATTTTCATTGCCTAGAGAGTTAAAAAAACACATTAACTAATATTTTCCGCTATGGAGTGGCCGCTTTTAGTGGTCACCCCGAGTTTTCTTATACTCTTGTTCATCTGCCGATGTCCTGATTAAAATAAAGACAAAGGCTGTTGGTTTTATCTAAAATAGACATGGCTGTAGAATCAGCCATCAACGTCAATAATAGCGAGCCTGAATAAAGTTCTAAATAAATGGGCTCTTGGTTATTGCTAACATTCATTTATTTTCGTTAAAGATAATTATGACACTTACCGCAATGGATCTTGTTGCTCAAGCCAAACAAAATATTGTTGAAATTGATATTAATGCAGCAAAAAACGCCTTAGAAACAAGCCTTATCCTGGACGTACGGGAATCTGCCGAATATACCGCAGGCCACTTGCCGGGAGCATTCAGCATACCTCGCGGCGTATTGGAATTTAAGATAGGCTCGCACCCCGACTTTCAGGATAAGCAAGATGCCCACATCATCGTTTATTGCCAATCCGGCGGTCGTTCGGCTTTGGCCGTAGAGGTATTAAATAAAATGGGATTCAAAAGTGCGGTTAGCATGGCCGGCGGGTTTAAGGCATGGGCTGAAAGTGGCAATGAAGTAGTCTGAATGGCTGCACTGGAAGTTATCCGTTTGGATAAATGGTTATGGGCTGCACGTTTTTTTAAAACGCGTAAATTAGCAGGGGAGGCTATTTCCGGAGGGAAGGTTCATGTTAACGACCAGCGTGTTAAACCCGGAAAAGAAGTCAAAATCGGTGCCGCTCTCTCTATCAGCAAAGATAATTATCGGTGGGAAATTACGATTATTGCCATTAACGGCCAGCGGCGCTCGGCTAAAGAAGCCGTTTTACTCTATCAGGAAAGTGCTGAAAGTCTTGCCAAACGTGAAAAGCAAATCATTCAAAACCGTGAGCAGCGGCAATTATTTGATTTTAGCGGCAAGGATCATAAGCCGAATAAAAAAGAAAGGCGGTTGATTCACCAATTTAAACAAGGTTAGGGTATAAGCTTTGCGATGCTACTATAAGCAGGTCGGTGGTTTAGGCAAGCCCGCCAATTTGCATGCATATTTTAAAGGGCCTTCGGGAAATAATTTATGCAAATAACGACTGTTACCCTTTGCCTCTCCCAATTCCTTGGCAATGGCTTTAGTAAAAACCCTCGCGTTGGGCAAATGTTTAAATTGCAGATAATAACGTCGAATGAACAAAATAATTTCCCAGTGATCATCGCTCAACTTTATATTGTTTGAAGCGGCCAGTTGCTGCGCGATATTTTCATTCCAGTCTGCGGAGTTTATCAAAAAACCCTGTTCAGTTGTCCTCAGGTCAGGATTCATCACGTCCATGATTGAATGATCCGGCTCTTAACCGTTAATTCCACCAGTCCGGCATAATCTATGATTTCCAATCCTTTAGCCAGTTCATTGGGAGCAATTCCTCGTACTGTAATGTCATCTGATAATACACAAAGACGATTGCTACCGAGCAGTCGCGTTAACGTACCGCTTATAACGCTATTTTGTAATATCGACAGAACCGCGTTTTCAAGAAACACTACAACATCGCCTGAATCAATACGCTCTAAAATGGCAGTTTCAATCGGTGACTGAAAAATAAGATGTAACACGTTAAGCACTATCGGTTAATTTAAGACCGATAATTCCAGCAATTACCAGAGTAATGGACAGCAAGCGATACCAGTCGGCAGATTCTTTAAATAAAATGATACCTAACACAGCTACACCGACTGCGCCCATGCCCGTCCAGACGGCATATGCAGTCCCCAGCGGCAGAGTTTTAATTGCCAGCATCAACAAATAAAAACTTACTCCACCGGATAGCATTGTTATGATGCTGGGCCATAGCTTGGTAAAGCCTTGATTGTATTTAAGACTTAAAGCGAATACTATTTCTGCAAATCCCGCAGAAAATAAAAGAAACCACGCCACGAACACCCCTTTTCTTTGTGCTTAGATACCAAATATTCTACAATATATTAAACTTAGCGGCATTTAAAAACATTTTAGATGAGCCTTCATGGGTAAATCCACGAAAGATCAAAGAATAAGTCGCAAATTCATCCGATGGCATCCGTATCTGAACAAGGCCATTCAGCATATATGTGCAGTGGATTTAGTAAGAGGGTTTACGATGTAGTGAGTTTTTGAGTAATACGTATGCTTCGCATTTAATGCAAAACAATAGATAACTAACTAATACATATTAATGAGCGACATATCTTCTTTTTCAATCCAAAACCCAAAGCAAATAATCAATCATTTATCTTTATTAGTTAAGAATAAATGTTTGCTCAGCGCTCGTTTTGGAACAAATAATGAGTCCTATATCACCACGTTACTCGAGATCAATGAAGGGAATAATTCGGTGATTTTAGATTACGGGCCGAAAGAAGATTTGAATCAACGTATCCTTAATGCCGGTAGGGTCACATTCGATACTGATTATAATGGTATCAAAGTTTCTTTCACGGGCTCCGGGCTGAAAAAAATCACTCATAAAAGGGATGCTGCATTTAGTATGTCGATTCCTAAATCGCTTTACTGGATGCAACGTAGAGAATACTACAGGGTAAAATCGCCGCTTTCAAAACCCAGTTATTGCCAATTAATTGTAGAAGGCCGGGAACCAGTTAACCTTAAGTTATACGACATTAGTCTTACAGGTTTTGCCATGCTGAATGTTTCCAAAGAAGTTTCCGATATACTAATTCCCGGCACATCATTTTCCCAGAGTAAACTTATACTTTCAGACGCAGGTGAGGGCATGGTTTCCTTTGAGATTTGTGCCAAGTACATAATTAACCCTGATAAACCCCAAAAAATTCAAAAAATAGGCTGTAAGTTCATCAAGCTAGCACGTCCGGTTGAAGAAATTATTCAACGTTATATGCATCAGATCCAGCGGGAAGACCTACATAAAAACGAGTAATTGATTTAAATTAAAGAGCAAAAAAAGCATAGGATAAAATTAATAGCTCTTTTTTAATATGATTCATTCGTTTTATACCGCGCAAAATACTTATGGCTACAGACTTGTTGTCCGATAATCAGCTAAAGATACATGGACATTATTAATGAGCGATTCCTCTTCTTTTTCAATCTACAATTCAAGGCAAATAGCTCACAATCTATCTATATTAGTTAAGAATAAATGCCTGCTCAGCGTTCGTTTTGGCGACGGTAAAGCATTTTTTCTTACTGCCATACTTGAGATTAATGAGGCAAATAATTCCATAGTTTTCGATTACGGCCCCAAAGAAGAATTAAATCAACAGCTTCTTAAGGCCACTAGAATTACTTTTGAAGCCGATTTTGCAGGTATTAAATCGTCTTTCAAAGGGAACATGCTGAAACAAATTCTTTATAATGGGGAACCGGCGTTTAGCATGCCAATTCCTAAGTCGATCTATTGGATGCAGCGTAGAGAGTTTTTCCGAATAAAATCACCGCGTTCAAAAGCCAGTTATTGCCAGTTGATACTGGAGGATCAAGATCCGGTGAATTTAATGTTATATGATATTAGCCTCACGGGATTTTCAGTACTTAATACCTCAACTGAAATATCCAATTTATTAATACCTGGAACACAGTTTGAAAAGTGCAGGCTTGTGCTTTCAGGAGCAGGTGAAGATGCTATTTCTTTTAAGGTCTGCTCTAAGCTCGTTATTAACCCCGATAAAATTGCAGCGCTAAAAATCCAAAAAATAGGTTGTTTATTTACCAAAATAACGCCTGTATTTGAATCGACTGTCCAGCGCTATATCAATCAACTGCAACGAGAAAGTATACAAAAAACGAGTGAACAGCGTTAAGTTTATTGCAATGCAAATTCATCTCCAACTCGCGTGAAGCAATGAATATAGCTTCTTTACGGCGCAATATCATCACTGTTACCCAGCTTAACCGTGAAACCAGCCAATTACTCGCCGAGCATTTTCTAACGGTTCTGGTTGAGGGCGAGCTATCCAATTTAAGCACCCCTTCTTCCGGACATCTGTATTTTTCGTTGAAAGACGCTAACGCCCAAGTGCGTTGCGCCATGTTCCGTACTCAGCAGCGCCGACTGGCGTTTAAGCCGGAAAACGGCAAACAGGTTATCGTCAAGGCGCAAGTCAGCCTGTACGAGCCCAGAGGCGATTACCAGCTTATCGTCGAACATATTGAAGAAGCCGGCGACGGAGCTTTACGTAGAGCGTTTGATGCGTTAAAGCTGAAATTGTCGGAGCAAGGATTATTCGATACCGCTCACAAACAAGCTTTGCCTACATTGCCAAGAGCAATTGGCGTTATTACTTCGCCGTCAGGCGCGGCAATTAGGGACATACTGACGGTATTGCAGCGACGTTTTGCCGCGATACCGGTGATTATTTACCCGGTTGCGGTGCAGGGCGATAACGCAAAACATGAAATTGCCAGGGCGATAGCTACCGCCAATCAACATAAGCAATGCGACGTTATCATTCTTGGACGGGGCGGAGGGTCGCTGGAAGATC
The DNA here is from genome assembly GCF_036845245.1 of Methylobacter sp. Classification (NCBI taxonomy): domain Bacteria; kingdom Pseudomonadati; phylum Pseudomonadota; class Gammaproteobacteria; order Methylococcales; family Methylococcaceae; genus Methylobacter; species Methylobacter sp. The sequence goes on along the minus strand of NZ_DAIUEH010000003.1, from coordinate 141,999 downwards.
TTTGGGCATTCAATGAAGAGCTGGTTGCCAGAGCCATTTATGATAGCGAAATTCCGATCATTTCAGCAGTCGGACACGAAACCGATTTTACCATTGCAGATTTTGTCGCCGATCTGCGCGCGGCGACGCCTTCGGCGGCAGCGGAACACGCCAGCCCGGATCAGCAACAATGGCTATCACGATTCATATACCTGGAATCGCGGTTGCAACAACAATTGCAGCGAAAGCTGAACCAAAAACAGCAAACCTTGGACTGGCTGACCAAGAGGCTGCAACAGCAACATCCCGGTCAGAAGCTGGCGAGAAATGCGCGGCGCATGGACGAACTTGAGGCCAGGCTTAATCAAGCCATGCACACAAAACTTCGTCATCTGACCGGCATTATTGAATCCAGAACGGCTAAGTTATGGCAGCATAACCCTGCGATAATCATAAAAAGCCATAAACAACGGCAAGATTATTTGACTAGCCGCCTTATTTCCGCAGTCGAACATAAGTTAGAGCAGCTTAACCTGCGCTTATTAAATTCCAGTCAAACCTTGCATGCGGTCAGTCCGCTGGCAACTTTAAATCGAGGTTATGCGCTGACAATCAACCCGTCTTCCGGGGAAATCATCCGCTCTACCGAACAGCTTAAGCTCGGCGATATGGTGCAGACTCGTCTCGCGCAAGGCCGATTCACCAGCCAAATTAAAGTCATTGATCGGGATTAACGGTCGGGTTGTCTAGATGAAGCCGTTATCGAGCAGCGGAAGATTCGATAAAAGGCCATTGCTGTATGACTTTATAAAAGACACCGCCCGGTTCACTACAGGATTCAATCAGGCAAAATGCTTCGGCATGCCAGACTATCGGTTCAATTTCTATATCGGGTAGACACAGGGCATGTCGAGCCAAGGTGATATGGGGAGTGTAAGGTCTGCTATCGGTTTGCAGTCCGCAATTTTCTGCTACTGACTCCAAAGCGGATGCCAGCATCAGCGCCGCTTCCGGTATCGGTTGTCGGCCGGTTAGGCATAAAATTTTGGGTTTACTCCAATAACTTAAGCTGTCAAAAGTCAATGTAAAAGGTTGGGCGTCAACATCGGTAGCGAGCTGCTTAATCAATGATTCGGTTTCTGCTCCAACATGACCCAAAAATACCAATGTCGCATGGAAATTATACGGCTGAACCCATTTTAATTCTTTAGCAGCAATAGATCGAGTCAAGCGCGCCAGAGCTTGCCGGGTTTCATCGTCAGGCCATAAAGCAAAAAACAATCTTGGCATATTTTAAACCAGCGAATATGAATAAAATTCATCTACAGTGAGTAAGCTGACTCAATAGATGCGTCGAAAGATGTCGTCAGTCTGTCATGAAAAATGGAATGAGTCACCGGAATTTTTGCATGAACACTTGTAAACAATTTCAGCCGTTTACTGTCATATGGAATGGATTTGGTGGGTCTTTTCTATATACAAAAAAGAGCTGTTGACGCGTAAATTATCTGAGATCCCTTAAGTTTAATCAGGTAAGCGAATTGCAATCTTACATTTGTCATACAGATTTTATGTGTTAGACTCCAGCCCCATTCAATTGTAGGGTTTAATGATTTGTAAATGATCGGTGTAATTATTCAGCTCCGGCTGAGCGGTACACAATCATAACTTGTGATTTTCGAATGCCTGAAGTTGTAGAGGGAATAAGGCGTTCAGGTCTTTATCCGTTTTGAAAAAACTTAATTTATCCATCTTGGGATAGCCAATCTTCTAATGAATAGCAGCATCTGACGAACATGATTGCAGACATATTGGTTTTGCTGAAAAATCGCCTTAACGCGCATTTTCTGTCGCTAACAGGGGCCGGTCTTGCTGATGCCGGTGAAGACAAGGTGGTTTTTATTGATGGCGACCAAAAACCTGACTCCGTTAACTTTAAGTTAGGGGCCGTCTCTTTGATGTTATTTAATATCGAACGCGATGCTACTTACAGGCAAGCCGACCATTATGTGCGAGTTGCCGATGATGGCTCAACCCGCAAAGTGAATCCGGAAATTAACATCAATCTTTATGTGCTGTTCGTGGCTAAATTTAAGGATTATGAACAAAGCCTGCATTATCTTTCATTGATTCTTCGTTATTTCCAGACGAACCACTATTTGGACAGACAAAATACGCCGGAACTGGGCAAGGGCATTGATCATTTAGCGCTGGAGCTTAATACCTTAACCACCGCACAACAAAACGAGTTATGGGGGATATTGCGAAGCAGTTATTTACCCTCGTTGGTCTACAAAGTAAAAGCCATTACCTTTGCTGACGAGGGCGGCGTACCAATGGTCGATGTTAGTGAAGTTGTCCTGAATCAAAAACAGTTATGAATTACTCGCCACTGGTCATGATTACGCTGAAACATTCTTTTTACGACGGTGGCCGGTGTCCTGATTTTGCGCTAGTCCCCAATCCAAAGACAGCGAAGCTGCTTAATAACCACCGTTGTATTGTTAAGCCTAACGTTTACGGTTTGAGCGTTTACGTGCCGGTCGAAAATCAACAACCCCTGATTCGTTTTGCGGCTGACAGTCTGTTGTTCGATCTTATATTGCAAACTGACGATTTTGCGATGTATACCGACCAGCGTGTGGAATTTTCCAATTTAACGGGCCTGCAACTTTATCAAGCCGGTAGTAGTGTTCAGTCCGAACAGGATATTTTGACCGTGGCCACGATCAATGAACCGCTGCTCAATATCGCTATTCGGCGCGACTTTAATCAAATTAAAGCAACAGCCGACAATGATGAGATTCGTTTTTTTGCGAAGCCGGTTCTATGGTTTTATTACGTGGTGACGGATCCAGCCAATAGCGATCAATTGGCTATTATCGATGTGAGTCAAGAACCCCCGAAAACAACCTGGCGGCGTCATACGCCTTTAGAGGCCGACAGTATTTATGCTCACCTGGCCAGACAGTATCCTGCCATGGCTATTAGTTGTTTTGTTGCCGAACAAACCTTAGATTGCCGTGAATCCTGTGACAGGCATTTACAGCTAAAGCTGGGTGAGCACATCATGTTTGAACAATTGCCTAGTCCTTGTTACCGAAATTATTTTCATATCGAGACCGAGACCGGTTCAAAACCTACCGACGCGATTTATGAGGTCGTCAAATACTTTACTAACACAACATTAATTAAGGGGTAAAACCATGGTGACTTACAGTACTCCAGGCGTATACGTTGAAGAAATCTCTACCTTAGCGCCTTCGGTCGCGTCGGTGGCGACAGCAATACCGGCCTTTATCGGTTATACCGAAAAAGGCCCGCTTTTAGAACCTACCCGTATTGACACCATGCTTGATTATGTGAGCTTGTTCGGCAGTGCGAAGCCGAGCGCTTTTACAGTGAATGACGATGCTTCAATCAAAATAGACGAGCCCAATAACTTCTTGATGTACTATGGCCTTAGCCTGTATTTCCAAAACGGTGGCGGCAGCTGTTACATCGTGTCGGTCGGTGATTATAAAGCGACTCCCGCAAAAGATGATTTCACAAAAGCCCTGACGGCACTGGAAAAAGAAGACGAGCCGACTCTGATTGTATTGCTTGACGCCACCACGCTGACGACGGTCAGCGACTATTACGACTTATGTAAAGATGCATTGTCCCTGTGCGAAAAACTTGGCGACAGATTCCTCATCGTCGATATTCCGGACGGTAATACCGATAGTTTTAGAACGGCCATTGGCAGCAATAATCTTTGTTATGCAGCAGCCTACCATCCCTATTTAAAGACTTCGCTGAATTATCTTTATCAAGATGACGGAGTGACAATAGGGCAGGGTACGTCAAAGCAGGACGATACCAAGTCGTTTACGACCTTAATAGGCGGTGATAATGGCATGACCGTCTCGTATACCGGTACTGCCGTAGCGCCGAAAGTCACAATTGCAGTCACCACCACTATAACCGATAAGAGCGGCAGTGGCTTTGATACCAGCAAGGACGGAATCTTGGCTATTTCAACTTCAAAGTCCGTACCTCCGACTGCGGCTGATCTAATCGCTACCTGGAGCACCTGGAAAAGCAGTAATCCCAACGCTGTACTGGGATTTGATATCGTCAAAAGCGGCGACGGCAGCGCCAGTGTCGGAGTGAAAATAGACCAGGCATTATCTCCTGTAACCACTGCTTCGTCTGCCGGTTCGCAGAACACCACTACGCTTGCCACACTGAAAGGAACTGACACCGCGCAGTATAATAAAACCAAAAGCAATCTTGTTAACCAACGTGTCACATTGCCGCCAAGCGCTGCGATTGCCGGCGTTTATGCAAGCGTAGACCGTGACCGCGGCGTTTGGAAGACCCCGGCTAATGTGAGTTTGAATGGGGTAATAGGTCCTTTAACCAAAATATCCGATACTGAACAAGACAGGCTTAATATCGACTCGACCGCGGGTAAATCCATTAACGCTATCCGAGACTTTACCGGTAAAGGCACTTTAGTCTGGGGTGGACGCACACTTGCCGGTAACGATAATGAATGGCGTTATATATCGGTGCGGCGGTTATTTATCACGATTGAAGAGTCCACCCGCAAAGCTTCGGCATTTGCAGTTTTTGAACCGAATGACGCAACTACTTGGTTAAAGGTTAAAGCCATGATCGAAAGTTATCTTTATGGCTTATGGCAACAGGGAGCTTTGGCCGGTTCCAAACCGGAATCGGCTTATTTCGTCAGTGTTGGGTTAGGTAAGACCATGACGGCTCAAGATATTCTCGAAGGGCGGCTAATCGTCACCATTGGGGTGGCCGCAGTCAGACCGGCTGAATTTATCATTTTGCGCTTCTCACACAAAATGCAGGAAGCTTGAGTCTACTCACGTCTTTTGACCAACTACTAATCTCACGGAGTCACTGTTATGGCACTTACTAAAGATGAAATAAAAATTTCCTACCCTTTGCCCGTCTACAACTACAAGGTTGAAATTGCCGGTGTAGCAATCGCCTTTACCGAAGTATCCGGTTTAACGATTGAATATGACACCACGACCTATATAGAAAGCCAAACCGCCAGCGGCATTGCCGGCGCTCGGAGGTTATACATGCCTGCCCAGCCCAAGCCGGTCAATATCACCCTGAAAAAAGGCGTGGTACTGACGACCAGTGTTGCTACGCTCTATAAATGGATCAGCGCAATCACGATCAATCAGGTGGAAAAAAAGGATATTTATGTACGCTTATGCGACGAAAAAGGCAATGCTGTGATTAGCTGGAAAGTCATCAACGCTTTTCCTACCAAACTGGATGCCCCAAGTTTTGATGCCAAATCCAATGATGCCGCGATTGAAAGCATGTCGTTGATGGCCGATGGCGTGGTTATTGAAGAAGCATAAACACCGATGGCTCAAAGCGCAGAGACTATTGAACTGACGTATCCGTTACCCGTTTACAACTATCGGGTAACAATACTGGACGATGGCGCGGCCAATGTGCTGGGATTTTCCGAGGTATCCGGCTTGTCTGTCGAGTATGAACCGGTCACTTATAAGCACGGCTGGAGTTTTATGACAGGCGTTCAAATTGTACCGGGCATGCGTAAACCCATTCATTTGACCTTAAAAAAAGGTTTGACTCAAAATGGCGATTTTTTGCAAATCTGGCTCAATAGCTGTTATTTACAACCCTGGTCGGTAACCGCCAGGCGCGATATTGTCATTGATCTGTGTGATGAAAAAGGCTTGCCGGTGATTCGTTGGAAAGTTAAGCAAGCCTTGCCGACCAAATTGGACGCTCCCACTTTTACCGCAAGCAGCAATGAAGTGGCGATCATTAGTATGGAATTGATCGCTGCCGATGTGGAAGCGGATTACCATCCCTCTTAACCTTCAATAATGACTATGACTTATCCCGGTGATGCTTATCAAGCCGTACGCGGCGGGCCGCCCTTGGCGTTCCGTTTCAACGTGTTTTTCTTTATGGGGGGTATTGTTCCCAATCCATTGGATATCCGTTTTAGCAAGGTATCGGGGCTCAGTTCGAATATCGATACCCAGAGCCTGAATGAAGGGGGGCAGAATTTATATACCCATCGTTTACCGACGCGCATACAACACGACAATCTGGTTTTAGAGCGCGGTATGGCAATAGGTTCGATGTTGGTTGCCGAGTTTAACGCTACGATGTCTTTATTCAAATTCAACCCGTCCAATGTCCTGGTGACGTTACTTGATGAGACCGGTTCGCCGATTAGCGGCTGGCTATTTATGACGGCCTATCCGGTTAAATGGACAGTTTCCGATTTGAACGCCGAGCAAAATCAGGTCGTCGTTGAAACGATGGAATTGGCTTATCAACGTATGCAAGCAATCAGGTTATAAATTTATGCCAGTAGAAATTCGTGAGCTTGTTATCAGGGCTGTGGTTAAGGATGAGCATAATCAAGCGTCTGATACTGGAACAGAGCGGAATGAACCGCAAAACCAACAAGCATTGGTTGATGAGTGCGTTAAGCAAGTGTTAAAAATTTTGAAAAGAAAGCAAGAGAGATAACATGGCGCTAAAGAATCCATTTAAGCTCGAAAAGCTGACGATAACGGCATATCAGGATGATAAACGGAGCGTTCAGGCGGGTAAGCCTTTTAAAGCCATGTTCAACCCGGAGTCTTTTAGTCAAAAGCACGCGACTGAACTGGTTAAAAAAAGAGGCTTAAATTTAACCGGGCAAAAACTCAATTATGCCTATACCGAACCGTCGGAGCTATCGTTCAAGCTCCTGCTTGACGGCACCGGCAGCCACGAAATCGGGGCAGTAGCACTGAACAATGCGCTACTAGGAAAAGAACAAACCGTAGCCTCCAGAATCAAGCATTTGCTCGACATCAGTTTTCGTATAAACGGCGAAATACACGAGCCTAACTATATGGTTGTGGCATGGGGCAGCCTGAATTTTACTTGTCGATTATCCAGTCTCGATATTGATTACACCAGCTTCAATCCTGATGGAACGCCGCTACGCGCAGAGCTGAATATCAAATTGCTATTCGATCAGGAAACCAAGAAAAATCAGGCGCTCGATGCAAAAAGCTCGCCCGATTTAACGCATAGCCGTATTGTTAAAGATGGCGATACGCTGCCTTTATTAAGCAAACAAATTTATGGTTCGGCCAGTCATTATTTGTGGCTGGCCCAGCAAAACCAGCTTGATGATTTTAGAAATCTGAGCCCCGGCCAACGCCTGTTTTTTCCACCGTTAGCATCATCATGAGCCTTGTTACTGTTACCGTACTCAGCGAGCATAAAGTCATAGATCCGACTTATGAATTATTGTCCGTGCATGTCAATTATGAAGTCAATCGCATTCCTCATGCCGAGCTGGTGTTATTCGATGGCGACGTCGGCAGTCATCAGTTTGCCGTTAGTGATGCCGGTGTGTTTGAACCAGGCAAAGAAATTGAAATCAAGCTGCGCTATGAAGACGATTCAACATCAGAAAAAACCGTCTTTAAAGGTTTGGTGGTCACCCATGGAGTTAGTGTAGAACGCACGGCATCAACACTGACTGTGGTCATTAAGGATTTTGCGGTTGCCATGACGCAAGGTAAAAACCACCGTGTTTTTACTAAAATGGCGGATGATGAAATTATTAAAAAAGTCATCGGGCTGAATAGTTTAAAAGCCGGAACGATTGATAGCACCCAGCCTCAGTACGCCGAAACTGTGCAATATGCTTGTAGCGACTGGGACTTTGTACTGGCTAGAGCCGAGAGCAATGGTTTACTGCTCAAGGTGCAGGACGGAGCTGTTTCAGCACTATCGATAAAATCGCCTAGCTCTCCTAAAGCGACTCTTGAATACGGCATTGATGAAATTTATAGCTTTGATATCGAAGCCAACGGCGAAGGGCAATATGAAAAAATTTCCGGCAGTGCCTGGGATGCCAAAAACCAGCAAAACATTCAGGTCGAAAAGACGGATAACCTTAACTTAACGCCAGGCAATTTGAGCAGCCAGAAACTGGCCAATAGTCTGGGAGCTAAAGATTATACCTTAGCGACTTCGGCACAACTGAGCCAGGCGGAGTTGACTGCCTGGGCTACAGGCAAACTGGCCAGGACTCAATTGAGTTTAATTCGAGGCCGTGTGGCGATACCGGGTAGAACCGATATGGCATTATTGGATACCGTTGAAATTAAAGGTATCGCCCGACGATTTAATGGCAAGGCGCTGGTAACCGGCATCGGCCATCGCGTTACTGCGGGCAGTTGGATCACCGATATTCAGTTCGGACTTGCCGATCAATGGCTGTTGCACGGCAATGAAGCCAATAGCTTGCCCGCTTCGGGCTTGCTGCCGGGCATTTCCGGCCTGCATATTGGCCTGGTGTTAGAGCTTGGCGAAGATCCTGATAAGGAGTTGAAAGTAAAGATACAATTGCCGGTATTGAAAAAAGAGGCAGATACGCTGTGGGCGCGTCTCGCCGCACCTGACGCAGGTAAGGGACGCGGTTATTTTTTCAGGCCGGAAATAGGTGATGAAGTGGTTGTTGGTTTTGTTAACGACGACCCGCGTCAGGCCATTATTTTAGGATCATTGTACAGCTCAAAAAACAGTTCGCCGGTACGTTTCGGCGAGCCAGATGATAAAAATATCGGCAAGGGTATTGCCAGCAAGAAAGGCATGGTCATCGGTTTCGATGACGATAAAACCATTGTTTACATCGAAACTCCTGGCAAAAACAGTATTCAGCTGGACGATGGCGGTAAAAAAATTCAGCTGGACGATCAGCATGGCAATAGCATCATCATGGATAAAAACGGCATTACGCTAAAAAGCGCCAAAGATTTTAAGGTGGAAGCCAGTGGCGATGTGGAAATTAAAGGCGCCAAGGTGGATATTAAATAAACAGCGGCAAACTTTGCTTGCCTGCGCAGGCAGGAAGATGGGCAATGAAGGTTCCTGTCTTTCACTGGGACTATCAATCCCAGCTACTAAACACTACACATTATTAGAAGGTGCAACATGGATAAACAAAACATTACTCTACAACTTTCCGCTGAGGAAGTTAATCTGCTGTTAGAAGGTTTGGGCGGCATGCCTTTTGTGAAAGTCTACAACCTGATAGGCAAGATTCAGCAGCAAGCTTCAAGTCAGCTTAACGAAATAGCTGGATCACCAGAAGCGGCGCCGGATCAATCCTGATGAACAGCAACACAGACGCCTCTTTTTTAGGTAAAGGCTGGAGCTTTCCACCCGCCTTTAGCCGGAATGGTCGCGATGTACAGCGCGTATCGGAGCATGAGGATATTCAGCAAAGTTTGCAAATTCTATTAAATACCGCGCAGGGCGAGCGCATTATGCGCGAGGATTTCGGCTGTGATTTACAGCGATTCATGTTTGAAGAAGTCAGCCAAAGCCTGATTAATAGCCTGACCAGGCTGATCACCGATGCCGTCTTGTATTATGAGACGCGTATTGAACTGAATGCTATTGATGTTAATGAAAGCGCAGAGATCGATGGCTTGTTAAGCATTGCTATCGATTACACGGTAAGAAGCACCAACTCCCGGTTTAATCTGGTTTATCCGTTTTATTTAAACGAAGCAAGTTATGCCAATGCTTGATTCAATATTGATTGAAGGCGATCAAGCCTTGTTCATGCCCAATTTCGGGGCCGCGGTGGTTGTGGTCCAACCGGGTGATCTGAAAGGTTCCGGCCCTGCAACGATCACAGGTAAAAAAGTCTGCGTCGACGGCGATGAAAAGAAAGTTTCAGTCCCCGGCTGTACCTATATGACACCGCAATATTCCATTCCCGGCGTAGGCACCTTGGAAATCGCAGCGCTTGCCGGAAATCAAAAAGCGACCAAAACTAAAACCGGCGGTAAGCCGGTATTACTGAAAGGCGGCAATTTTACCGCCAAGTTTTCCGTGCAAACACCGGCGCAACAGCCGCCGCCCGGCCCTGGCGGCCCTATTCCCGATAGCACGCCGCAATATTCAGGTAACGGTATGTTTGTCACCACCAATGTTTTGGTTAAAGGTAGCTGAGTTAATCGCCATGGCCGAGTTTATATCCCTCCTTGCTTCCGAACGTGACGGCACCAGTCAAGCTCAGCGATTACTCGCTGCGTTACAGGCGGACTATGTCGCTATCGACGAACACAGCTTAAAAGACCATTTGACGCTGGCTCATGCCTTTGCCAAAGAGCTGAAATATTTTAATGCCGACAATGTTGAAGATGGCGACTGGCAAGGTTTGCTCAACCCTGATGGTCTTGAGGGTAAGGACTTTGCCGACTGGTTGCAGCAAATAGAAGATTTTATTAAGCAGCCCCTGACTGTTGCCGATGATAGCTATTACAACCTGCACCGGCCGCACTTTGTGCTATATCTGACGTTTTTACAGCTATTGCAAAAAACTCATGGACAGTTGAACCAACTGACCGGAAGACACCTGGATTTTTATTACCGGCAGGTTTTAAATTTCAAGAAAAAGCCGCCGCAACCAGATCGCGTTAATGTCCTGATTGAGCCCTCTAACCGGGTAAACAGCGCGCTGCTGCCGGCCGGCACCTTGCTGGCTGCGGGTAAAGACAGCAAAGGCAAGGAACTTGTTTACCGCACCGATAGCGATTTAGTGGTTAATCATATCCGGATTGCCCACCTAAGTTCGGTTTATGTGAACAAACAGGTGATCGATATCCGTAAGGCCAGGGAGGAGTACACCGGAACCAAAAACGACGCGGTTATGGAAATGCTGAAAATCGCTTTGGGCGATCCAATGCCGGGAGATGCCTTGCCGTTTTATCCGCCGTCGAACACTAAAGTAGACTTTGCCTTATTGATACAGCTGCAAGCATTGGCGAAATTTGTCGGCAGCGGTTTGTTTATGGATATAACCGAGTTACGAAGCTTGATACAGCTTAAAGGTAACCGTGGCACGGCTGCCGATAGCGACTGGGATACTATCAACAGTATTTTGACGCAAGCCGGTAAAAATAGAGCAGGAAGTAGTTTTATACCGGCAAGCAGTTCTCCGAGAGATTTTGACAGCAACCTCAAAACCGCTTTGGGCGTTAATTCCCTGGACAATTATTTTGATACCTTGTCTTTGGTTAAGAATATTACCGAGCTTTATGAGCAGCGTACGCGTCAGGATGTTAAGGACTTCATCATTCAAAAAATGTATTTGGATGTCGAAACCTTTAATCAAATGATGCGGATTAAAGTGCGCATCGATAATGAATGGCAGGAAATCAACGCGCTTCTGGAAAAGGCAGGACAAAAAAAGTCGTCGAGCTACCACATGGTTGCTACCGAGCCTCCTGATTTTGATAAGAATTTCACATCGGCTTTGGGCAAGCCTGCCTATCCCAATGTTACCGGCATTGCCAAAATCAACAGTTTGGACAGCTTTTATGATGCGCTTTTGACGATAGAAGTTTATTTTTTTATGGCGCTGGAAGACTTTATGCTGCTGATGGATGCGGCAAGCGATGTCAATACCGTTGATGCGCTATGGACCAAAGTTTACGACCAATTAGCCCTGGCGTATCGGAAAAAAAGCTATGCCGCTCACAAAGCGCAATTAAACAATTTACGCTTGGGACAAACAACGGCGGATGCCCGAAAACTGGCTGTTCAAGCCATGATGCAGCTGGCTCTAGGTGTTCCTGCTACAGATAACAGCGATTTACCGAATCGCATAAAAGAACTGTTGCCCACGGGAACCGATTTATCCTTGCTTGAACAAGCAGCCGGTGGCGCCGAGTTGACGGAAAATGACTGGGATAGTGTTTGCAACACACTGGAGCTGGCTTGGCGCAATCGCGTACCGATACCCGTTGCGCAAAAATCGAACTGGTTAAGCCTAAGCGCCTATGGCGATACCTTGACCGCCAAAGTGCCGGGCAGCAGCGATGCTGACCGGTGGTATACATTTGGTCAGCGGCAAGCACAGTCTCTTACCGATCAAAGCCGACCGCCGGAGCCGATACTCGGCTGGACGGTAAGTTCACCGGTTTTATGCTTGGCGCAAGGCCAAAGAACCATAACACTGACATTGGTATTTAAACCGGAGCCGTTTAATAGCGAAAAGATCAATGCCATATTAACCAATAGCTCACCTTTTCTTATTGAACTGAGCACAGCTAAAGGCTGGTTAAGTGTCCAAAACAGCACGGTAAAAGTCGCTGACTACCTAAGCGATATTCCGGGAAAGCCTTTTAAAAGCATATCCTGGGAATGTACCCTTGATGAAAGCGTAGCAGCCATCAGCGCCTTGCCGGATACCGAAAGCAGTGCCATAACAGCTCCTTGGCCGATGCTCAAGCTACTGTTGCAATCGCGTTGGGATATCGACAGCAAAAACTATGTCACCGACTATCCCTTGTTTCAAAGTTTGTTATTGGAAAAAGTGTTGCTGAATGTCGATGTCAAAGGCTTGACCGATTTGCAGCTTCAAAACGATGACAACAGGTTGCCGGCCGGCAAACCTTTCGAGCCTTTCGGCAGTTCGCCCGCCATCGGTACCCGACTGTATTTCGGCCACGCGGAGCTAATGCTTAAAAGGCTGAATAAAATCGATATTAATCTGCAATGGATGGGCGTGCCCAACGCAAATCTCGGCGATTATTACAAAAATTATTTAACCGCAATTAAAGACAATTCAGTTTTCAAAAGCAAAATTGTTCTGGTCGATCAACGTCTTGAATTGCTGTTAAATGACGGAGCGGCCTTGTTCAATAAAGGCAATGCCAGCACTCCCGCTACATTGACGATTGCCGATATCCCGCTGCAAATTGAAAAAAGCCGCTCCGGCTATCGCTATGAAAGGCAGCTTGCAGCGGATAGCGATAAGGATGTGACTGCCTGGCAACGTTACTGGTTATTGGAATTAAGCGCTTATGATTTTCAGCACTCGGCTTATCCGGGTGTTGCCGCCGCCAAATCCATTGAAATGGCGGTTGCGATTGTCAATGCTAACGGAGCAACCATCTCTGCCGATACTTACAAAGTCAATCCGCCTTACACGCCCAAGCTAAAAAGTCTAAGCATTGATTATAGTGCCTCCATAGAGCTGAATCCGGCGGAACTGCAAAGCGACAGCGCCGACCTGATTTATCATTTACACCCTTTTGGTTATGCTCCTATGCAGTTCGACCCGCAAAGCGGTGGTTACAGCTTCCTGCCCGCTTATAACAACGAAGGCGAATTATACCTTGGCTTAGACAGTGTAGAAGCGCCGCAAATGTTGTCGATCTTGCTGCAAATGGCGGAAGGCACGGCCAATCCTGACCTGGAACCGGCCTCCGTACAATGGAGCGTGCTAAGCGGTAATCGCTGGTTAGCTCTCGACAAGGGGCAATTGCAAGCCGATGCGACCCATGGCTTGGTACAGTCAGGCATTATTAAATTGCAATTGGATTCGGTCGGCGTCAGTACTTTGTTGCCTTCCGGCCTGTATTGGCTACGTGTTGCGATAGCCGAACGCTGCGATAGCGTTTGCGACACCATCGGCATCGATACGCAGGCCGTAACGGCAACTTTTGTCGATCAGGACAATGCCGACGATCATTTTAATCAGCCGTTACCTGCCAACACCATACAAAGCCTGGTTGAACCTATCGCTACGATTACCGCTGTCAAGCAACCTTTTACTTCATTCGCCGCCAAGCCGGGAGAACAGGATAGCCGGTTTAATATTCGCGTTAGTGAACGCTTGCGCCATAAGCAACGTGCCGTAAGCATTTGGGATTACGAACGCATGGTTCTTGAGCAATTCCCTGAAATTTACAAAGTCAAATGTATTCCGGCGGGGCTTCAGGAAAACTTGGGACAAGTTACCGTCGTGGTGATTCCCGATGTGCGGAATCGCTTGCCGTTTAATCCTTTTGAGCCGAAAGCACAAGCCAGTTTGCTGGAAGACATTGAAGCGTTTTTAGCCGCTCATGCCCCGGTCGGCGTCAGCGTTAACGTTAAAAATGCCTGCTTTTTACCGGTGAAACTGCGCTTTGCAGTACGCTTCCAACCGGGTTGCGACAGCAGTTTTTACAAGCAGCAGCTTAACGAGGACGTCAATCACTTTTTATCGCCCTGGGCTTATGAGCAGGGAAAAGACGTGGTTATCGGCGGCAAAATATACGCTAATGCGATTATCGACTTTATCGAAAGATGCACTTACGTGGACTATGTCGCGTACTTTAAGCTTTTCTTGGGCGATGAAAGCGGCAGTTCATTTCAATTAATAGCCAAGCCGCCTCTTAGCGACAGTAGCGAGGGGTACTCAGTCGCTACCGGTCGCCCCGATGCCGTGCTGGTAGCCGCCAGAACCCACGATATTGATTTAATCACTGAGGTTAATTACGGCGAACAAATATTTAACGGCATTAATTACATGAAGCTGGAACTTGATTTTATTGTCGGCTGATTAACTGATGTTACGCAGTTATTCGAATTTAGAAGACTGTCTAACAATTTTATTAAAAGTGTCGCTAGCGCGACGGTTATTTGAATCGGGTTTGTCGCACCCGAAGGCGAGTTACTTTCTTTTGCTCCGCCAAAAGAAAGTAACCAAAGAAAAGGCGGCCCGGTTGCCGCTTGCTTCCTGCGCTCCTCGCTTTTATCGAGGGTCAGCAGAAGGGGCTCCTGCCCCTCTGCTGACGTGCGGCCTCCCTGCCGCACCCCTAACGGGCTGTTCTCGATAAAAGCTCCGGTGCTCGGCGCGGCAAACGGGAGAAATACGGTCCGTGCGTAACATCAGCTGATTAATCAAAAAATATAAACATACATAAATCTAAGGGATCATCATGGACATCAACAAAAAAAATCGTTCCGACTTAAAGTCCTATTTCGTTAAAAACAGTATTCCGACAGAAAGTAATTTTGCCGAATTAATAGACGGCATGCTCAATCAAAAAGACGATGGCATCGTTAAGTTATCGGGTGATCCGCTAAGCATTGAAGCAGCCGGTGATCCTGCCGGGCTACAAAAAGTCATTAACTTTTACGCCAAATTCCAGGATGCCAATCCGTCCTGGTCGCTGCAATTAAACCCACGGACCGACCCGAATACACCCGCAACCGCCAAAGCCGGTTTTTGTGTGGCCGACGGTAGCGGTGCAGCACGTTTATTTATCGACCAGAATACCGGCAATATCGGCGTTGGCGTTGTTAATCCGAGCGCCAAGCTGGATGTCGCAGGTCAGGTGCGTATCGGCTTGGATGAGGGCGGTTCGGGAGTCCGTTCGATTAGTTTTGCTCGTGATGCCGGGGATGAAGGCAATGCCGGAAAAATTTCCTACCGTGGTGGCTTTGGCCAGGATGCCTTACATATTGTCGGCGCAGGTGCGGCTAACAACGCTAGAAAAATAAAGTTATGGGATAACACCGAAGTGACTAACTTGACAGCTTTAGGTGTGATAACACCCAGCGCAGGCAACAGTGAAAGTAACGGTATTTTATTTCCAAAAAATGCAGGAGGCGGCGCTGGCGATTCGGCTTGGCTACGTTATTACGCCAGAGCCGGCGAGTCCATGACCCTGGAATTAGGGACTTATAACGATGCCGATGATCACATTGCGCTTATGCCTTCCGGCAATGTCGGCATAGGCTTAAATAATCCACTCTATTCCTTGGATGTTAAAGCGTCAAAAGGTATAAAACTTGGCTTGGAAGGCGCCGGTGGCGGGCAATTGATCCTGAAAAACAACAAGGACGACAATAAAATCTATGTGGAAGCTTTCAGCAAAGACGGGACCGCTTCGGCTGCTGAATTATTGCTAACGGGTATAAACGGAGCTAGCGTTCCAAAATTAAGCTTAGTGGCCGATGTTACCAATATTACGGGTAATGCCGGTATCGGCCTGGCGGGTACCGCAGCGCCTATTGCCAAACTCGATATTGCCCAAACGGCACGCAGCGGTGCGCATCCAACGGCTGTTAAGGGGCTTTATATCACCGGCGATTTCGGTCCTGATGCGGACGGCATTGAATTGCGTAACAGTAATGCAACACAAGGTATCGGGTTTGGCTACAACACGATTTATGCCGCAGGCAGTATTGCCGACCAGAATTTGCAATTAAAACCCAAAGGTGCGGGCGTGATGCGCGTTTTAGGCGCGGCGAATATTTCCAACGGCAGTGACGTTGCAAATGCTAACAAGTATATGAGCAGCGGTTCACTCACTATAGGCGGCACCAATGCCAGTTTCGGCGGTGGGGCTAACTGGAATGCCAATACAGCCGGTTTGCTATTGGAAACACTGGCAAATACCGAAATTGCCGTGCACGATGCCAGTACGCGTGTAGCCAGCTTGATGTATTACCAAGGCGATGCTGTTAATAAGATTACGATTGGACGGGACATGGGCTGGGGACTCACACCTGTCACTATTGCCGGCGATATCACTTTAAACGGCAATGTTGCTTTAGGCGGTTTTACCGGCGCGGATGCCGATGAATGGCCAAAATTTACCTGGTACCGGGATACAGCCAATAACTGGGATGAAGGCCTGATTAAGCATGCATCCAGCCGCGGTTTTTTCGGTCGTACCGGTTATGGTATTCACGTAAATTCGAGCCGGGATTGGACCTTTTTCTCTAGCGGTTGGGATGCGTTACTCGGTATTGAGGGCGGAACAGGCAATACTAAGGTTAAAGGTAAGCTCACTGTCAATAGCGCCATTACGCCGAGTGCCGGTAATAGCGAAAATAACGGTATCATGTTTCCAAAAGATCCAGCAGGTGGCGGTGGTGATGCGGCTTGGTTACGCTATTACGCCAGAGCCGGCGAGTCCATGACGCTGGAATTAGGCACCAGCAATGATGCTGATGATCATATAGCCTTGATACCATCCGGTAATGTCGGGATCGGCACAATCAATCCGACCAAAGCGAAGCTGGAAATTCAAGGCTCCTCAACCTATACCATGCCGCTTTTTGACTATCTCACTTTGTATAATAGTGTACAGCGAGGTACAGTAGGCCCGTATCCTCTTTCATTATATGCCAGCAATATGATAGCTGCTTCCCACTTCTTGGCGTTCTCGGATGAACGAGTTAAGAACATCCAGGGACTCTCCGACAGCGCAACGGATCTCCAGACATTGCTCGGTATCGAGATCACCGATTACCACTACAAGGACGTGATCGGAAAAGGTAACTCTCCGCACAAGAAAGTGATTGCGCAACAGGTGGAGCGAATATTCTCACAGGCTGTCAGCAAGCATACCGATGTGGTGCCGGATATCTACCAGCAGGCGTCATTCATAGATGGTTGGGTGGAATTGGCGACAGACTTGAAAGAAGGCGAGCGAGTACGCCTGATTTCCGGCAAGGCCGAAGGTATCTATGAAGTGCTGGAGGTGGTGAAAGGCAAATTCCGCACCGGTTTTAGACCTGAAGAGGATAATGTTTTCGTTTTTGGCCGCGAGGTGAACGACTTTTGCAATGTGGACTACGACGCCATTGCCATGCTCAACGTTTCGGCCACGCAGCAGATCAAAAAGGAAATGGATGCGGTAGTGATTGCCTTGAAGGCCGAGAACGCCGCGTTGAAAGCCCGGCTTGATGCTTTGGAAGCTAAAATTCATTAATTGATGAGTCAGCAGTAACATAATTACTTATCGCAAACTGTGGCAAAACCTATGTTAACCGATTCTTCATTGACCGATGCGTCGCCAGTAGTGGCCTTAGACTACGAAAGTTTGCGCCAGCAAGGCATTGCCTGGATGGAACAGCTGGCAGGTTCCGAGTGGACAGATTTTAATGCCCATGATCCGGGCATTACGATATTGGAACAAGTTTGTTACGCACTCACCGACTTGGTTTATCGTATTAATTACGACATGGCCGATTTGTTAAGCCGGGACGGCGAAGAGACTTACGACAGCTTATACAGTTCCCAGCAAATACTGGTATCGAAACCGGTTACCGTACTGGATTTACGTAAACTGGTGATTGATGTTGCGGGCGTAAAAAATGCCTGGATTGAACCTGTTACAGAGCCGCAGCCGCCTTTGTTTTACCTGGAAAAACAGGCATTGGAGACCGGTGATCAAGTCATTGATTTAGCGGGCGGGGAAGGTGCCGACGCGTTGGTTTTGCAAGGGCTGTACCGGGTCCTGATAGAAAAATCGGAAGCCCTTGATAAAGACAGTAATGCTATTGTCCGGGAAGTTGCCGAACGTTTGCATGGTCAGCGTAGTTTGGCTGTCGATTTTGAAACCATCCAGGTTATAGACAGTCAAAATGTGCAGATACAAACCAGCATTGAGATTGACACCGTAGCGGATCAGGAAGACGTTTATGTTGCCATTCTCGAAAAAATAGCCGAGTACCTTTCACCGACCGTGCGTTTTTATACGCTCGAAGAGTGTTTGGCGCAGGGTAAGTCGATTGATGAAATTTTCGATGGACCTTTACTGAATTACGGATTTATCGACAGCCGGGAGCTTATCGGTTTAAAACGCAGAAAAAATCTCTATGTCTCCGACTTGATTCAGGAAATTATGAATGTCAGCGGGGTGCGTATAGTCGAATATGTGGTTTTTAAAAACGGAGACAAGCTCGACGATACCGCTTTAGTACTGGATGCAGGTAAGATCCCTAAATTGGATGTGAGGAATTGCAGGCTGACACTGAAAAAAAGACAATTAGCGATACAGTTAAATACGGAAGCATTAGCCGAACGCTACTTAAACCGTCAAAAAAATGCGCTTCAGCGCACACCGGTCAGCCCAGCTTTATCTCTTCCTAAAGGGCGCGATCGCCACATCGAGCGTTATTATTCTTTGTTGCATCAGTTTCCGAAGGTTTATGGGATTGGCGCTACGGGTTTGTCGAGCACCGTTAGCGAAGAGCGTAAAGCGCAAGCCAAACAGCTTAAAGCGTATTTATTACTTTTCGACCAGCTGCTTGCCAACAGTTTCGCTCAATTGGCGAACCTTAAAGATTTATTTTCTTTTTCTTGTGCACTGCCAACTGACTCTAATCCGCCAATCAGTTATTTTGCGGCTTGCCTGGATGCCCCTGATATCAGCGACTTATGGGTGGAGCAAAATAACGATGCCCGTCTGCAAAACCTGCAGCAAATCTTCGGTGCGAGCCAGCCAAATGACGCCGACACCCAGCAAGCTGCGGATTGGCAGCGTAAGAACCGTTTTATCGATCATTTGCTGGCACGCTTTGCCGAGCAATTTATCGATTACAGCGGTTTTGGCAATCATATCGACGCCAGAAAGCCGGTACTTGAGAGCAAATTAACCTTGCTGGGCACTTATACTCAAATCAGTAGCAGCAAGGGGACGGGCTTTAATGTGTTGGCTGGCTCTAGTCCTGATAATCGCTCAGGCCTGGAGCATGCCTTACGTCTTAAGTTGGGTTTGTTGGAAACGAGCGATGAGCAGCTGTATGTCATCGAACATGCTTTATTGCGGCCAATGGTGGGCGATAGCTTGCAGCAAGGGTCGTTATTATGTAACGCCAGATCGCAAGATCCGTATTCACTGCAATTGAGCGTAGTCGTGTTCGCGGCTTCTTGGCGCAGTAAGGATTTTAAACGTTTTGTCGAACAAACCGTGCGCGAGGAAACACCGGCGCATCTCGTTGTTTATGTATGCTGGTTAGCGGTAGAGGAGGGCGACGGTTTTGCGGCTGCCTATCAAAACTGGCAACAGCAGCATTTAGCGTATCGAATGCAAACCAATCAACGCATTTTAAATGGCTCCATAGATCAGTCAGCCGCTATTTTGTTGCGTGATGCCCGCGACCGGCTCATCGACCGCTTAGCGATAGGCCATACCTACCCGTTACGCGATTTGGCTATTGCTGATGTCGGCACTGTTGCATACAACATGAAAGCCAGAATTGTCATTAGCTGTAGTCAACAAGACGTCAGCTATCGTTTGTGCGACAACCAACAGCAACCATTGGTGCCTGAAATTAAACAGCAAGGCAATGGTGGTGATCTTGAATTAATCAGTCCGGCGATTGTTAATGATCGCAGTTTTACTATTCAAGCGACTAAAGCGGGCAGCGGCCTAAGCACCTTTTTACTGGAAACCCCTACAGTTAAAGTCGGACTCGATTTGACGTTAACCGCCGGCATCCAAAACGCACCGTTGTTATTGCCCAGTCCAACACCCGCGGCAAACGATGCCAAGATTGTCGATTATGGCGTAAAAATTCAGGTCGCCATCGACAAGGCGCAAGAGGGCGTAGACTACCAGCTGATTAAAATTGAGGGAAAAACGGAAACTGCGTTATCGCTTGCAGTGCGTGGCGATAGTAAAACCATTATTCTGGAAACGAAAGACGCCGTCACGGAGGATATCGATATTCGCATTCGCGCCACGAAAACTTTCGACAAGTCTGAAAAAAAGGCTACGCAAACCGACCTGCTTATCACCGTATTGCCGCTTAAAGTACGGGCTAATCCGGTGGTCGTCATCTCAGTGACAACTCCGATCGTCGATTATTCAAGCGCTGCCGACATTAAAATTCAAGCTTCGCAAGCAAGTGCCCGTTATCAAGCATTGACTCGCCGTATCGCCGATAATGAATTTATCCATGGTGCAGCAACCGGTACTGTGCTGACAATTGTTGTACCCAAGCAAGAAGCTGTGCAATTACGACTACCTACGACAGCCGGTTTTGCCGTTGTAACGGATGCGGCGCAAGGGAACGGCGGCGATTTGCATTTAAGCTGCGCCAATCTGACGGCAGACAGTTTTATTGCGATTCAAGCCGTAAAAAACCATCTGGCTAATACCGGTGAAACGTTGACTTCAACAGTAGAGATAACTCAAATTACCGCGGTTTTGGTGCGTCCTGACGCCAATCCGGCTTTACGTTTTAACGCAGGAATCGCCGATTCTCTGTTGCAATCTCCCATTCAAGTCAGTGGCGGACAAGCTGGGGTGTTTTATGAGTTCACCACCGTAGCGGATAGTAAAGTTCAAGGCTTACCTGTTTATTTTCATCAATTGGATCATCTGGATAACACTCAAAATAAAGGCGTCGGCCAGTTGCAAATCGGTGTCGATTTGGCTACTTCGCCTGCTGTGACGGCGGAAAGATTAAAAGCCCATCAAAAACTTGCCAATCTACCACCCGAGCCTCCCGAACTCAGCGCCAACGCCAGCATAAAAAGCGATGCTCAATTATCCATTCGCGCGATCAAAGCACAAACCCGCGTTGAGGCTGTTTTTAAACGCACAGTAAGTAGCTTGCTAACTTAATTGCAGCTATGGGCACACAGCGTCATGTCATTAAACGTCAGGTTGTAGAAGTAACGTTGGCAAAAAAAGAAAATGCCTGGCAATTACAGCAGGCATTGAGCCGTATTTTTCAACAATGTCTCCCGCCGCTGCTCGATCGTTGCCTATCCGAGGTCTGCAGCCCGGATTATTTGCATCGTATCGACCGCTTAGAATTGGACTTAGGCATTCTGGATAGCAATAGCCTGGAAACCGATATTCTGGAAAGAATGGAGGTAACCTTGCGTCAAGCGCTCGGCGAACAAATCGGTTACGCTCAATCTCTGCCGGTAGCCGAACAAACACATGATCCGATGCTCGCGCATGCGGAGTTATTCGAACACTTTGTCCTTGAAGGTTACCTGCCTTGGTGGGCCGATGTCAGCCAACGACAATTGCCGGAAAAGAGCTTCACCGTATTATCAATCAGCGCACCCGATGCTCTAAAGCGTCTATTGCCCGGATTAATTCATGAACCGCGCTGTTTACAACGCTTAATCAGCTATTTTGACGATAGTCGCTTAATCGCCATGACGGCTTTGTTAACCGCAGCCTCCGAAGATTTAACCGCATCGCTGGTGCAAGCCTTGTCGGCCGTCCATCCGCTATTACAGCAACGCAGCCGGACGCCTGCTTTGAGCTTAAGAGCCACACTCTGGCAAAGTCTTCTGCAAGTAGCTGTTGCAGGTGAGCCAGCCATTTCCCGTCGTGTCGAATTCTTAGCTGCGGTGACCGCACGTTGGGCTAAGTTGCAAGGTTTACCTGAGACGGTATTCGTCGGCTGTTTACAGCAACTGTTATCAGATAAGGTCATGAGGAATAATGAATGGTTACAAACTATCAAGCTACTGCTGCCGATAAAACCTACGTCGACTGTGCTTGACGAAGAGGTTGTCGGAGACAGCCATGCAACAGCCAGCAAGTCTGTGAACGAAGTATCAACAGTTAGCACCGATACAGCGATTAACCCCATGTTTAATCGTGACCGTCTTGCATCGATTGAGATGAGCAACAGGAGCGCAATATTCGCCAAGTCGAGCTCTACACAGCTTGAATCTGCGACTGCCAGTCAAAGCACGGATACGGCGGATCCTATGGATTATCGACAACTGCCTGTATCGGCCGCCATTAACAGGTATGAAATATTCAACAAGCCGTATATTACACAGACTAAATCCGGGGACAAGTCATCAATTGCCGATCAAGCTAGGGATTTTGTCAGCAACCCCATATCCAACAGGCACCGGCTTACATCGACGCCCATTAGCAACAGATATACAATGCTCAAAAGAATCTGTGAGTCTTATTCTGTACATGCACAAAAGGCTGATGACGAACCCTTATCTGAACAAATCACCACCAAACAATCGGCACGTGAATTTGTCCATTCTTCGCTATCTAATAGGTTATCAGTGAAAAACAATAGCTCGGAAGCTTCCGCAAGTATTGAGGCAACCAGCGCTAGATCAGCCTTCAGCGACACCGATGCGCTTTATATAAATAACGCCGGGCTTTGCATACTATGGCCTTTTTTGGCGACTTTTTTCGAAAGTCTGGAGCTGGTGCAAAACGGACGTTTTCATAACCAGTCGGCAAAACAATGCGCCGTAAGCCTTTTACATTACTTGGCCACTGAAGAATTAAATCCGTCTGAATATCTATTGCCGTTCAATAAACTGCTGTGCGCGATGGAAATCGAAGAGGTATTCGATTTGGAAATGCCGCTAACAGCGGAGCAAATCGAAGCCTGCGACGAGCTGCTTGGCGCGGTTATCGGTAATGCCCCGATACTGAACAATATGTCGGTTAACGGTTTTCGCGGCAGCTTTTTACTGCGCCGGGGCAGTCTCAGCGCCAGCGAAGGCAGTTGGTTATTGCGCGTTGAGCGGGAAACCTATGACTTGGTATTGGAGCGTTTTCCCTGGTCCTGGCAATGGTTTAAACTGCCCTGGATGGAATATCCAATACGTGTGGAATGGTAATGCCGCTAACAACCAATGCCAATGATTTAAACAACGAGCTGGGTTGGTTAAACCGGGTGATTGATACCCGCTTTAAACTTTTTTTCGCTCAAGACTGTGCGTATCAAAGCATACAGGACATTCCGCCGCCGGTTTTAGGCAACTCCAGCTATGCCCAGTGTATTGAGCGCTACCAATTTGGGATTGCCGAACGCATTACGTTGGCGTTGGCGCTGGCTCCGGTACTGAGCCCAGGACTGCTGGATATATTTTTTCTTAAGAACCAACTGTACGACCGCCGTTTTAGCGAGTTTGGAGGGGCTAGCGGAAGCAGCAGCGGCTTTATGCCGACCGTGCAGACGCTGTTATTTATTCTCTCCAACAATAACCTTGAGCAACGCTTGGCATTACAAAGCCTGTTTGAGCGTAATCATGCGTTTGTCCAGCAACATATGCTGCATCTTCAAAGCCTGGATAATGAATCGCAGCTACACAGTCCGCTACGGCTTAGCGACGAATATCAAACCTTACTGACCACCGGTCAACACTACCGGCCCAGCTTTGGCAGCCAATTCCCGGCCCAGCTGATTGAAATAGGGCTTAGCTTTGATGATCTGGTTCTGCATCCGGGCACCTTAAAACAAGTTCAGGAAATTCAAACGTTCATAACGCACGGCCCAACGCTGATGCACGATTGGGGCATGAAGCATAAACTGCGCCCCGGTTACCGCAGCCTGTTTTACGGCCCGCCCGGAACCGGAAAAACCATGACCGCCTGCATATTAGGCAAAGTCACCGGACGCGATGTATACAAGGTGGATTTATCGCAGGTGGTGTCCAAATACATTGGCGAAACCGAAAAAAATCTCGGCAAAGTCTTTGATCAAGCCGAGCATAGAGATTGGATTTTATTTTTTGATGAGGCCGACGCGTTGTTCGGCAAACGCA
Source organism: Methylobacter sp. (assembly GCF_036845245.1). Classification (NCBI taxonomy): domain Bacteria; kingdom Pseudomonadati; phylum Pseudomonadota; class Gammaproteobacteria; order Methylococcales; family Methylococcaceae; genus Methylobacter; species Methylobacter sp. The sequence continues at coordinate 117,854 of NZ_DAIUEH010000003.1, read as the reverse complement.
GCGGCATACAAGACGCCCATGACCGTTATGCCAATCAGGAAACCGCATTTTTACTGCAACGTTTGGAATGTTTTGATGGTATAGCCATTTTGGCATCCAATTGGCGGGATAATCTTGATGAAGCGTTCGCCAGACGTTTTGAGACAATGATTTATTTCCCGCTGCCACGTCCGGAAGAACGGCTGCGCCTATGGCGGCAAGGGTTTTCCAACAAAGCCAGGCTGGCTGCTGATATTGACCTGCAAAAAATCGCTAAAGAGCATGAGTTAGCTGGAGGAGCTATTTTGAATGCCGTTCGTTACGCGTCGTTGCAAGCGCTGGCGCGCGACAGCGACACTATTGTTTTGGATGAATTGTTGCAGGGGATTCGTAAGGAATATGCGAAAACAGGTAAAAGCGGTTAAAACGCTGGGTATGTTGTGCGTACCCAACGGGGTCGATTGGTGCCGGCAAACCTTATTTGATGGTGTATAAGGTTAAAGTGCACTCAGCATACCTGACTAAGTCCAGAGTACCGAAGTTGCTTTCCAACTGCTGATGTTCGGAATGGTCTTGCCTTTATCCCAATTTTTCACAGCTTTCGCCAATTGTGCTTGTTTGTTTGCGCCATTCGGTTGCCAAGCGGGATTGTTTTTTACAAACGCCATGATGCGGGTCGCTGCCGCCGGTTGAATGTTAGCCGATGTCAGTTCATGTAAGGTGGTGGCAGAGTCGAGAATGCGCGGTTTGGGCACCAGTGGCGTTAGGCTGCCATAGCGCCAGGTGACGCGTGAGCCGTTCACTTTAGCTACATCCGGATCTTGCATGCTCGCAGGAACCCAGGACTGGGTAGCTTGATTGTATTCAAGTTGTTCTGCGGTAAAATCGATTGACTGGAAGCGGTATTTATCAGGGTTTTGCTGGATTTGGATATTCGTAGCCGCGATAGGGTCATTGTTGTAATTGACCTGTGCCTCAAAATTGATCACTAGCCCTTTGCCCAGAACGGCCCGTTTCAAAGGGTCTTCAACGTTTTTTTCCATGTCAACATTGCTTTGTTTCGGCCCGGGAGTCAGGTTCCACAACTGTCCGGGGCCGAATACCAAATCGTTGAGCAAATGCATCTGTACATAGGATTTGCTTTGTAGGCCCGCCAGATTGCGTATTGATGTCATCAGGCGTCCATCTTTTGGCGCTGATCCGGCGGTACCTGACTTGATGCTCAGTGGCGTAGCCACAACATGGCTGCCTTCGGTGGGGGCTGCGTCATTGCCGTACTTGGCGGATGTGCTGAGGTTGGTCAATGGCATCAGACTGGCGGCATGGGTTCCGCCGCCCAAGTTACTCAGAATTTTAGCAATGGCGTCCAGAGTATTGCGAAACGCATTCATATTGCCTTTGGTGCGCGCGCCGACGATGTTGCGCTTGGCGTTACCGGCGATTTTGTACAGAGCCAGCTTGGCAGTCTTGCGCAGCCCGTTAAGCTGGATCTGCAAGGGAGGCGAAATCGGATAGCCCTCCCAATTGCCTTGGGCGATCATATCTTTCAGTGGCTTGGGATTGCTTCTGACGATAATGTCATCAGTTTCCCAGTACACGTTGTGCTCTTCCTTTTGCTGGTCGACATCGCTGCGAAACGGCACCGAAATATGTAAATCGCGGAATTGCCCAATCAGGCTTTCGATGTCATCGTCGTCATTGTCGGTTTCGTCCAGAACATCCGCTTCTTTGTTGATAATTTCATTATCTTCCAGCAATTCAATTACTTCCGCTGCGGTATAGGCTTTATTCGGTTCCTCGAATGTTTCCCATAAAATGTTGAATGCTGCGGCGTAGCTTGCTTCGTTGTCGAAACGGGCGTTGATGGCGTCAAAATCCTGGGACAGCGTAGGATATTTGGACAAAATCTTGCGGAAGGCATCGAAAAAATTACCGTTGTTGGCCAGGGCCTGAATTTCAGCGACTTCGATCTCATCTTCGCGATCCAGCAAAGTAGACATCCTGAACCATTTTCCCTGTGCTACCTTTGCTTGAGAATTTGAAGGAGCCGCGTCCTTTAATTTGCCATTGTCTACATAGGTCTCCATCTGTGCTGCCTTTGCGCCCATCACATCCGCTTCATATTCCAGACCTTGATCATCGTTAATCGGAACGCCATTCTTCATCTGCATCGTCGGCTGTACGCGACCTTGCACCTGTTGCACCACATGCCAGGCTTCATGCGGCAAATGCTGTTCCTGTCCCGGCGCAATATGGATGTCGGTTCCTTGCGCATAGGCGAGAGCATTAAGCTGCGTGGGCTGCGACGAGTTGTAATGCACCTTTACGTTGTCCATGGACAAGCCGGACAGCGATTCGATACCGGACTTTAGGTTGTCCGGTAGGCCGGTATTATCGAACTTTGATGTGGTTTGTTGTTTTCGTGGAGCGGGAGATTTCGAGTTGAATTGGCGTTGTAAAGTTTGTTCTTTTTCTATCCGTTGCGCCGTAGCCGGTAGACTTTTTTCATCTTCCGCCGGCTTTTTCAGGCGTTGAACGGGCCGTTGCCGGTCGATGCCTATGTAGCTTTCAATTTGCCGACGCTGTATCAGCATACGGGGACTGTCATTGATACCAGCTATAAAGGCGCGTTGCGCTACGGCTTTCTTGCTGTTGTTGACAACTTGAGCTAATTGGTTCTGCCAGCTACTTTGAGCGCCTTCAGCAGATGAGTGATTAGAACTGTTATCGGCTTGTTTTTGTGTAACTTTCATCATGCGTCCTTTAGTTTTTGGCTTAACTTGATTGTCACTATGCAATTTCAACACGTCTGGAATAGAGCGTTTTAAGGTACGCTAAAATCTGCGTATTCGGTTCATTCTGAAAAGACGTACACATCCTATCTGACGAGCTATTACACAGGAAGAATGCTTGCAATGTATTCGCAAGGATATGTGGAAACAGACAGAAGTGGTTAAGAAAGTAAAGTCTTCTCTTTATGTAATAAAAATGTTAGATTTTTGTGCAGTAAACCGAATTTAAGGCCCAAGAAAGGTTATGCATAATGTATCTATCTGGCTTAATACCGATCCACTATAGCGACAACGCGATTATAGGTTTCATTCAGATCAGGGAATGTGTCCGTTACTTCTGCCCGATCTTCAAAGGTGAAAGCCTTATCATCGGCCCCATGTTGCGAAAAACTGCTGCTGCGGACGACATTCACCGCTGTCTTGGTATTATCAGTCATTGCAGCGACAGTATTATCGAACTCATCTCCCAGAAAAGTTGCACTGGCGCCGCTTGCCATCAAGGTTTCCAGATCGTTGGTTCGTGCGGCGTGCTGTGCTTTTACCCCGCCCATGACATAATCATTCATGATTCGATTATAGGCGGGCAATGTATTATCTACCTGATACCTAATGTCATTATGATCCACGGCAAAATTTGGGCCGCTACGTGTCCACATCAGTCGCGGGCCTTTTTTCATGATCATTTTTGTGAACATCTCGGTAAGGTCGCGCAGAATTTGTACTTTTTGACCGGTTAATGCTGTACGAACAGCTGTGATTTTTGGCACTGTGGCCGCGCCGTCCATTGCCATTTGAGTGATGTAGAATGGATGGGATTTCGGAAATAAAATGCGCCAATCCTTAAAATTAGCGGCGATGTCGCCGCCCCAGGCCGGTCCTGAAATCATGGTAGCCATTTTTTGTGACAGATCCGCCATCAGATAGGCCACCACCAAGCTCATAGACGTATCTGCCACGGGCACCCGGTCGACTGCGCGATTGAGGTAATCGGTAATCACCGGGTCAACCACTGGAACCGCAGTTCGTGACTGGTTCCGGGGTCTGTCCAATCCATAAGTGAGACCACCGACCAAGGCATTAACTGTCGTGTCTCGATCAGTCGTTTCAAACGTCACTTGGGAAGAGACTGCTTCAGTTGCGCCAAGATTAATATAAAAAGCATCGTTCGGCCCCGGATCAATGTTCTTGGACACTATCAGCTGATTGCCGCCCTTTCCAGACAATCCGGTTCGCAGGGCCTGGCGACTGGTATTGACTGCATTGAGTCGTGTGCGGTATTCGCTGACCCCTTGCGGGGCATCGGGATGTTTTACGATCCATTCATATTCACCATAATCCTCGGTTAACGTGACATTATCCCATTTCATCCACTTGCTTTTTGATCCTCTTGTAACGAAGTGAGTTCCGATGGAAGCGGCCGTTGCTATGTGCCAAGCTTGGTCTGCACCAGTATCATCAGGAAATTGAACGGTACTAGTCCAGCTTCCAGCCTTGTCGGCAACGCCAGCCCAAGTTGCTCCGGGCTGCGCTTTGCTTAGGCCATTTCCACCAGCCTTGCCCTCGGTAATCTCCACTCCCACTTTGCGTTGGTTATGAAACAAGTCCGTTAAACTGCCGAATAATCCCTGAATGACCGGTTTGTATTGGAATGTTCCCGACGCCAGAGGGAAGCTTGTCGGTTTGGCTGCAGACTCTTGCGTAACAGGTAGGCCCTCCGCCTTTACTCCCATCACATCCGCTTCATGTTCCAGACCTTGATCATCGTTAACCGGAACGCCATTCTTCATCTGCATCGTCGGCTGCACACGTCCCTGCGCCTGCTGTACTACATGCCAGGCTTCATGCGGCAGATGTTGTTCCTGTCCCGGCGCAATATGAATGTCGGTTCCTTGCGCATAGGCGAGGGCATTCAGTTGCGCGGGTTGGGAGGAGTTGTAATGGACTTTGACATTATCCATGGATAGGCCGGAAAGCGATTCGATACCGGACTTGAGATTGTCAGGCAGGCCTGTGTTGTTTTTCGGGATGGATTCTTTCAGTTGCGTTGGAGATTCTACGGTGGGTTTGCGCTGTAAGAGTTCCTTTTCTTCGTCATCCGGTTTTTCTAAGCGTTGAACGGGCTGCTGGTTTATCTGCTGCGGAGTCGCAGGGGCTTGTTGGCTGTCGGTACCGATGTAATTTTCAATTTGCCGACGTTGTGCGGCCATGTGCGGACTGTCATTGATGCCGGCTATAAAGGCGCGTTGTGCTACGGCTTCCTTACTGTTGTTGGCGAATTGAGCCAATTGGTTCTGCCAGCTAGTTTGAGTGGCCTCGGTCGCTGAGCGACTGGAATCGTTATTGGTTTGTTTGGGGGCCGCTTTCATTATTAACCTTTTATTTTTATTCTGAGTCCAACTGTTTATGTTGCTGTAACACATAGGAACAGGCCTGTTAAGCAGTCATTCTATTCAGCAATAGCGGGTGCCAAATAGCTATCGATATAAGTAATGCCGATTTTTGGTAATAATACTACCAGTAGAGTTATCCAGAAAATTTTTATCCTTTGTTAAGCGTAAGATTGTTTCTATCATGTAGATCGACCAAAACCATTTCGGTAATTGCTTTTCGACTTTCTGAAAGAACAGTAGGGGATAAGGCGATAGTCTTCACCATTCATTAAACTTTGTAATATGAATGATTAATAACAAGCCATTAAAGGTGATTCATATCTGTCGCTTTGCTATATCGGCGAAGAATATGTAACACCGGAACGTAGTGTGTCTTGTGAAAAGCGAACTCCGTGACGGTCAAGCCTTGGCTTGACCGTCACGGACCGAGAGCAAAATTTGATAACACTTAATGTTGACGGAGAACTACCAAGCCTACGTCAACGATATCTACGAAGGCTCTGCTTGCTCAAAGAAACACGCCGTCCATAGCACGTTTGGATTTTATTTAATAAGGAAATCCCGCATCATGCCCAAATCTTCGTGTTCCAGGTTGTGGCAGTGATACATGAACAGGCCTTTAAAATCATTAAACGGTTTTAATATCGTGACTTTCTCGCCCGGCATCACCAAAACCGTATCTTTCCAGCCGCCGTTTATAAATCCTGATGCAACGGTGGTGTAACTGTCTTGTGAACGCGGGCTCACCTCCCGCTTGACGATCTGAAACTGTTCGCCATGCAGATGCATCGGGTGCGGCATGTTCATCATGCCATGCATGCCGCCGTCAAAACCATTATCGAACTCGATTAATTGCAGGCTGTTAACCGGGATAATTTCATCCGGTTGGACGTCGTCCATTTTATAAGAACGGCCATTCAGCAGGGCTGACATGTGCTCCATGGATAAGGCGATGGTTCTGGGATTGGACGCATTTGCCGCATTCTTGACTTGAAATGTAGTGATCGGAGTTAGCGTCTTTGGCAACGTGTTGTCGCCTTGTTCTTTTTTGGTGACGCGAATTTTTAAGATCGGATAATCCGAGCCTGAAGGCAAGGTGCTGACGGACATCATTCCTCCGCCCATCATGCCACCACGCATCATACCGCCCATGCCATGCCCCATCATTCCTCCACGGCCGCCCATCATCCCGCCTCCCATCATGCCCATGCCGCCATGCGTAGCCGCATCAAACGGTATGCTGCGTAAGGTCAGCTCGGTACCTAGCGCTCGTCCGCTAAAGTCCATCCATGCATCCACTCTTTCGCCCGGCGCGAGCATGACATAAGGATGTTGCTCGGGAGCTGCCAGTAAGCCGCCGTCTACACCGATTACGGTGATCGGGGTACCGTCATTCCAGGCCAATTTATAAATCCGGGAGTTGGAGCCGTTGACCAGCCGGAGCCGATAAGCGCGGGTTGCGACCGGCAACACAAAATCAGGCCGGCCATTAACCAGGATCTGGTCGCCCAGAAAACCCTGCATGCGTTGCATCATGTGCCCTGAATAAACCAGCTGGTTTTGGCCGTCGAAACTGCGATCCTGAATCACCAGCGGGACATCCAGGTTGCCACTCGGTAAATTCAGCGCCTGCTCTTGATCATCGCTGACGATCAGTAGTCCAGCCAAGCCGGAATAGACTTGCCTGGCGGTGACGCCGTGAGCATGGGAGTGATAAAAATAGGTACCGGCCCGGTTGAGTATTTCGAATTCATAAATATAGGTTTCGCCCCGATTGATGGCATACATGGGATTGCCATCCATGTTGGCGGGAACATGCAGCCCATGCCAGTGCAGAATCGATTGTGCCGGTAAATTATTATTAAGAATCAGCCTGACTCTCTGGCCTTTTTTGAAACGCAGGGTGGGCGCCAGATAAGTGCCTTCATTATTATCAAGCACGCCTGAAGGACCTGTTATGACCTTGCCGGTAACTTTCCATACATGAGTTTTTTCGCCATTTAAAATAGCTACATCAGCCGTGTTCATGGTCAGTTCAATTTCAACGTCAGGAAGAAAGTCGGCAGATGGCGTGTTGACCCTGGTAAAGCCGGCAGTCTGCGCCCAGGCCGGATAAGTCGCCGCTCCGGCAATACCCATTGCGGCATATTTTAATAGTTTGCGGCGTTGCAAATTAGTCGTCGTTTTCATCTGGACTTCCTCGATTCAATTGATATTAGCATCTGATAATATGCGGCTTGCTTTGTACCATAGTTTTTACAATGTGCGCTAATCGGAGTTACGTTGTTTGTTGGGGTAATGACGGATCAATGCGGCGGGCGGGCTTTATACCCTAAAGAAAATGCGGATTGTAACGGCGGTAACTGCGGAAAGGTACAGAAAATAAATACTTAGCATCGGTTCCACGGTATTGTTGAACCGTCAGAGTAATTTTAGCGATAATCTACCGGAATTGTTTCACCCAGCGATAGACGGCTGTTTCCGTGATTTTTGCGTGCGCCCATTGCAGCCAGCGAGTGATAGTGGTGTAGGTGATTCTTAGGAAGGTAAAGGTTAATAACTGCGGTTTGGTCAGCGCAAACACTCGGGCTACCAGTAAAGTGCCGAGTAGCTTTGCCAATACTTCCACCAGAATGCCTTGTAGAACCATTCCTTTTGCCAGCAATCCAAATGCAGCGAGATTGATCGGCGTAACAATCAGTACCGGAATACTAAACGCCACCAGCGCCATGGGCGGACTCGTCTGACTCAGCCATTGTTCGAATCGTTGCAGATTCAGCCATTGTGATAATGAACGCCCGAATGCCGTTAATAAATCCCAAAGCCATTCTTCAATAATCAGGAAGATAGCCAAAAGCGAAAGCAGGATTTTTTTCATAATTTTTACATCCAATTCAGAAGGATAATATTGTTATCAGCGTTTTAGATGAAATCTTCAGGCATTATTTGATTTCTGCCGTTATCTTTAGCGCGGTACATTGCCTTGTCCGCGCGTTCGATCAAGCTTTCGACAGAGTCGTCTATTTTAAAACTTGAGACACCGATAGATATGGTGACTGTACCTATCGATTTTTTACTACCTTTAAGTTTTAAAGGATGCTGGGCTAATGAAACTCTTATTTTTTCAGCAATTTCCATCGCTTTGTCAAACGGCGTATTGGGCATGATAATGGCCATTTCTTCACCGCCATAGCGCGCCGCACAATGATGTTTGATAATATGTTTTTTCATCAGATTAGCGGTATAGCGCAGTACATTATCGCCCGTCTGGTGACCAAAGGTATCATTGATCAGTTTGAAATGGTCGATGTCTAAAATAAGCAAGCAAAGTTCAATATCGTTTTGTTTATGAATTTCAATATATTCATCCAGCTTTTGATCAAAAGCGCGGCGGTTTAAGAGTCCGGTCAATGCATCGGTTTTGGCGGTTTCGCGCGCATGAGCAAGTTCTTGCCGCAGCGATTGCATTTCCGTTTTACTTTCGTCCAGTTGCGCTTGCAGCGTTATGCTGGTTTCGGCAAGTTCTTTAGTTCCGGCGATGATTTCGGTTAAAACTATTTTGATTTCAGGTAGGTCCTGGTTGTTTTCCAGCTTTTTAAACTGGTTTTCGAAGCCTATTGTTGCCGCACTGGCTTTTTCGCCAGTAGAGTCCAAGGCTTCGCCTGTTTTATTAATAAGCTGCAACAGGATTTGGCTTATGTTTTCCAGAGAGTCAAACGAAGTATCGCAGATATATTTTTTGAACAATTTCAGGCTTAATTCGGGCGTAAAAGCATCCTGATTTTTCAGTAGATCAGTCAACTCATTGTTTAATTGAACGTTTCTGCCGATAATATATTCATAGAAAATTGCAAAATTAAGAGGGTCGGCAGCGATTTTATTCTTTGACATGAGCGGAAGTATTTGCCGGAGATATTCTGCATTTTGTTCCAGTGTGTCATTGTACTTAGGAAGAAATGTAAAGCCGTTAATTATCATATGATTTAGTCAGTTACCTATGTTTCTAAGTGCTAGTATCGTCTAGTTTAATACGTACGCAAATAAATATTAGTTTAAAATTTAAAATGTGTCCGGACTCCATAAATATCAACCGGGCCACGAAGCAAGCTTAGCTAAATGTTGATGGTCAAGATCCGGCCAGACGCATATAGGCGGTAAATATTCCGATGTAGCCTTGTAGTCATCAGCATATCCTATGGTTATCTTTTTCGGGTATATTATCGGTATAGATTTAGATACCCGAGACACTATCTTTAAAATTTCAATCTGGTATCTTTGTTGCTTGGTCGGCTTTTTTCAATCCAGTTAAAAATGAACTGCACTTGTTGGTTGAATTTAAAGTAGTAAGTGGAAATAGTGCAAGAGACTCAATTGACAGACACCAAACATTTTTTCAGCAGTGACGGAGAATTAGCAAAGGTAATTCCAGGTTATCAACCGCGGGCGGCCCAGCTGGAAATGGCTGAGGCGATTGCCCACGCCATTGAAGCAAACCAGCATTTAATCGCCGAAGCCGGAACCGGAACCGGCAAGACTTTTGCCTATCTGGTTCCCGCCATTTTATCCGGTAAAAAAGTCATTATTTCGACCGGCACCAAAAATCTTCAGGATCAACTGTTTAACAAAGATTTGCCGGTGATTCGCAAGGCGATGAAAACGCCGTTTATCGCTGCGCTGCTGAAAGGCCGCAGCAACTATTTATGCACTTATCGGTTAAAAAACGCCTTGACTTCCACGCTGGGTTTCAGCAAAGAAGATGCCGCCGCTCTGGCAAAAATAAGCTCCTGGTCGAAGCGCACAAAAACCGGCGATACTTCGGAAATGTCCGAAGTGGCCGAAGCCGACCCGGTCTGGTATCAGGCGACTTCGTCACTGGATAATTGCCTGGGACAAGATTGCGCGGATTACGCCGAGTGTTTTTTGGTTAAGGCCAGGAAAAAGGCGCAGGAAAGCGAAATACTGGTGGTTAATCATCATTTGCTGTGCGCGGACTGGTCGATACGCGACAGCGGTTTCGGCGAGCTATTGCCCGATGCCGAAGTGGTTATTATCGACGAGGCGCACCAACTGGCCGATACCGCTTCCAATTTTTTGGGCATTACCGTCAGCGCTAAGCAGCTGAATGATCTGGCAAAAGACGCGTTGATGGAATATTTCAAAGACGCCACCGACATGCCCGCCTTACGTACCGCCTGCGAAGACCTTGAACATGAAGTCAAGGATTTGAGGCTGGCATTCGGTATCGAGCTTAAACGCGGCGATTGGCAGGACATCGAAAACAATCCGAAAATAGCGGCGAACTTGACGGCGGTTAAAGACCAGTTACAGCGCCTGGCCGATCAACTGGAGCTGGCCTCGGTTAAAACCAAAGGCCTGGACTCGTGTTTCAAGCGCGCCGACGAACTGGTGCAGCAGTTGAAAATTATCCTCGAAGACAGCAGCGGCAAATGGATTCGCTGGTATGAAACCTATAAAAACACCTTTACCCTAAGCCGGACGCCGCTGGATATTGCGGCGGAGTTCCGCTCCTTCATGCAGCAACATCAGGCAGCGTGGATTTTTACCTCGGCGACTTTAAGCGTGGCGAACAAGTTCGATCATTTCGCCAATAACCTGGGACTGAGCAATGCAACCAGCGAAAGTTGGGGCAGCCCTTTCGATTATGCCCATCAATCGCTGTTCTATCACCCGAAAGGTTTGCCTCAGCCCAATGATCCCGAATTCATCCCGCGGATCGTCGAGTTTGCGGTTCCGGTGTTGCAGGCCAGTAAGGGCAGGGCGTTTTTCCTGTTTACCAGCCATCGAGCGCTTAAAGAGGCGGCCGAATTGCTGGAGAAAAAAATCGATTTTCCATTGCTGATTCAGGGTAGTCGTCCCAAGGCCTTGTTGCTGGAGCAGTTTAAAGATGCGGGCAATGCCGTGCTGCTCGGCACATCGAGTTTTTGGGAAGGCGTGGATGTCAGGGGCGAGGCCTTATCTTGCGTCATTATCGACAAATTGCCGTTCGCATCGCCCGGCGACCCGGTGTTAAAAGCGCGCTTGGATGCGATGACCAAACAGGGACGGAACTCGTTTTTCGAATACCAACTGCCCACTGCCGTGATTGCGTTAAGGCAGGGCATAGGCCGGTTGATTCGCGACGTAACCGACCGGGGCGTATTGATGGTGTGTGATCCCAGATTGCTAAAGAAATCCTATGGGCAGATATTTTTAGACAGCGTACCGGCTATGAAGCGTACCCGTGACATAGAAGAGGTACGGGCGTTTTTTCAGGAAGAGTCGTTAGAGAAATAGAACCGGATGGCGCGGATTTAGCTGATAAACGCGAGTTGTTCCCAGTAGGGCGTGCCATGCGCGCCATCGGAGCTAAGGCGCGCATGGCACGCCCTACATATCAGTGTCTTTTGAGTTCTCATAAAGTCAGCATCCACTAATTAGAGATCGAACAATGAAATTACTGGCAGTAGAAACATCGACCGAAGCCTGCTCGGCAGCGCTGTTTATTGACGGCGAAGTGGCGGAGCGTTTTGAGTTGGCGCCCAAAGGACACACTAAACTGATTTTACCGATGATCGATTCGTTAATGACAGAGGCGGGCTTAAGGCCGCAACAGCTTGATGCGCTGGCGTTCAGCCGCGGCCCCGGTTCGTTTACCGGTGTGCGCATTGCCACCGGCGTGATTCAGGGTATCGCTTTGGGCGCCGATTTGCCGGTAGTCCCTGTGTCTACCCTGGCGGCCATTGCCCAAGATTTTTTCGATCACAATGATGAAAATGTCGCCTTTGTCGCTATGGATGCACGGATGGATGAAATATTCTGGGGTGTTTACCGGCGCGACGATCAAGGCTATGCCGAGCTGATTGGCGACGAAGCCGTGACTCCGGCTAAGCAGATAGAGTTTCCCGACCTGACCGGAGTAGGTATCGGTTCAGGCTGGGGCGTTTACCATCAGGAATTAATGGCCCTCTTGGCCGGTCAAGTCAGTCGCTATAAAGCCGATATGCTGCCCAGAGCCGGTGCGATTGCCCGTTTAGGCGCGAAAGGCTTCGAGCAGGGCTTGGCTGTTGCGGTCGAACAGGCCATGCCGGTTTATTTGCGGGATAAGGTTGCCAAGAAAGAATCGGAGCGGTGATTGAGTTTAGTCGAAAATTCATGAATTCTTCGGCAGCAAGCGTTCAAACGACTTCATCGTTTACCCATTATGGCATTATTTTACTTAAGTGGTTTAACGCCGCCTCGCCGACCGAACCCAAAAGCAATGCGGTATACGTCGGGCATTTGAATACGCCGGTCAGAGAGTTGCTGAATTACCCCCAAATCAGCTAAGTCTTTTAATATGCCCTGTTCGCCTTCTTCAATATGTGGAGGGGGAAGCCTTACTTCATTTTCCTCGCATGCTGTTTGTAACTTGCTAATAGTCTTGTCCTTTTTCCAAAGTTGAATTATCTCTTTAGGTTCGCATGGCACCGTGATTTTGCTGCGTAGCGGCTGCATAAGCGTTTCAACCCACGGATAGTCTTCTCGGGTGATTTCATCGACTCGAATTCTGGAAGCTTCCTGAACACCAGCGTTAATTGCGCTGTAGTGCAAGGCGAATGGCCAGTCTATATGTGGTTCGTCATTTTCGACCGCAAAACGTAATGCGGCTGCAAAACTACGAGGACTGACTTGATCCCGGCCATCAATTAGATGATTCGGCAACCAAGTATAAGGAGCCCCTCGTTTTGGACCACTTCCCATCCATGGTCCCGTAATGGCATGAAATATCTCACGTTGCAAGTCTTCATCGGTACGCATGTTTTGGGGTAACTGCCATGCTTGGGTATTTTTGTCTTGTTTCCAAGTTTGTGAAAAAAGTTTTTTACACTGAAATCGAAACATCTTTCCCTGAGTATCGGCATTACCCAAACATTGAAAAAGCAATGCATAAAGATCAACACGTCGCCAGTTAAGAAGAACTTTTTTTGCTAACAATTTTGATGAGTCAGGAAAAGCCAATATACCTCGGTCCTCCAACATGTCCGAGCGCACAAACAGCTTTAACCGGATTGCGCGACTGGCGCGAAAATCCAAAGCAAGTTGGAATAGTGATCGCGCAAGCGGTCGAATAGATGGCCAATCGTTGGCCAGACGGTCAAGGCCATCAAACAAAATCAAGCAGGTTTGATTTTGATGGGCTAATTGAAAGTCAACATCATCCAATAGATTGTCGTAATCCTCAGGGTTTTCCTTCACCCAATTTACCATTGTCGTCCACTTTCCCGGTGCATTCGGAAAAGGTTCAGGAAACCCAGCATGAACGGCAATGACTGCTTGCCAAATATGACGGGGATCATGCTCTTTAATCAGGTTTGCCATTGTATCTTTACCAGGAGCATCTTTAGGCCCCAAACCAACGCCGAGCCCTTGGGAAATTTTTAGATTACTGGTGATTCTCGTTTCAGGAAAAACTGAGGCTAAGTAATCACGATGCTGCTTGGAATTTAGTACTGCCCACCAATGGCTTTTCCCAACTCCACGTATCCCTTCAACAATGATATTTTCAGGGTCGAGAGCCCGCGCATGGCTAGGAGGCACATACGTAAACTGAGGGGTTCTAGTCGGTTTAGCAGCAGGTTGATCATTGGCTGGTAAGGCTTCGCGCAATGCTTTTCGCATTACCTGTTGCGGAAAATAGTCTTGACTCACGATGCACGGTCCCCAATCAATTGAATGGCTTTATCCATGAAATTTCCGAAACTGGCTTCTATTTCTGCTTCTGAAAAAAGTCCTTGTTGGCCAAGCAGCTTGGGATCAAACTCTTGAAAACGATTGTTCCAGTTAATACGAAGTGGATAATGCGGCGCATTTTCGATTTCGATGTCGAAATTGAACAAGTCTCTGAAACCTAAAGTATTTGATGGATGATCTGCTGGAGAAGGCGGAATTTCTTCATACAGCGTTTCTGAAAACAATTGGTATGACTGTTCCAAAAAGTGTCTGGCACGTTTTGATTGATCGGCTTCGGGAAATAGTGCCTGAACGATAGCTAAACGTTCCCTCACATTACGCGCAATTTCAGGGAAAGATTGCCAATGTGAAAACAGCAAACGATAACCCTGCCAGGATTGTTCGGTATCTGTTGCAAATAAGAATGCCGTGGTTGCTAAACCCACGATGCTGACGGCAGCAAGATCATGTAATCCAGCTCGACTATCGATTAACACTACATCAGGTTGTTCTGTTTCTTCGAGTTTATCGACTAAGTGGCGGATGCGCTGGGTGAAAGCCTCGGCTTTGCCGTTTATAGCTACGTCCCCGTATGCCCGCGACAATTTATCCAGATAGCTGGTATCGTCAATTCCCATTGCCGCAGCAATGCGAATCTCACTTTGGGTATATTCAGACAAAGGACTCACTGAAATCATTCGGCGCAATACTTCATCACCTTGGCCTAAAGCATCTTCAATCAGCCAATCGACAACGCCGAAATCGGCCAAACGATCCTGCGGTAACAGCAAACCCGACAAACCAGGAGACTCAAGATCAAGGTCGATCAGTAAAACTTTTTTACCTGAATTTGCCAATTTATAGGCCAGCATTGCCAGCGCCGTTGAACGCCCCACACCGCCTTTAATTCCAAAAAATACAAGGCGTGGTTTTTTTGTTTTATGGGATTCTTCATGCGAGTCCCAATCCTGTCCTGTGACCTGTCGATTCAATATTCGAACAGTTTTATCTCCATTAGGCTGTACCCATTGTAGGATTTCGGGACTTTTAAAAATGCTGTCGGGATCAAAAAAGTCATCACGAGAAAGGACGTTTTTTCCTTCGCCGTTGTTATAGACGCCTAAAGCCAATAAACTTTGATCCAGCTTGGCAATTATTTCATCGGTATCGCTGCTTCGCGGCATGTCCAACGCAATTCTGATGCGGCCGTGAATATCGCGTATCACCAGAGGCTCTACATCTGGCGGCAAGGTTTGCGCAGACAAGATGTTGGCTACTTTGGGCAAAACATCATTGAAAAAAATCTTGTTGCGGCTCATATCAAAACTCCATCGCTGATGGCTATATCCATCATTTGCATCATCTCTGTCGCCGCTCCTTTCCATGCTGGCAAAGATGAGGGGATCTGGTGTTGATCATAGTATCTATGATCAACAGACCAATCCACAAAAGAACCAATATTAGGGATCAGCGCAAGGTACTTTGCTCCGCTACGTCCCGAAGTACTAACATCGATTTGCGTTTTTATCGTTACGAGTTGGTCAATGTGTTTCCGAATACTTGTCTCACCAGTTGGTGGATTTCTGATTGGCGAACCTTCAGCATCAGTGGGATAGCCATGTGAAATCAGCAATGCTTTGATTCCGCATTCCGCACAAAATCCATATAACTGACCCGCGTTAGCTAGGCGGCTATTATTTTCCAACAAGCAGGCATCTTGATAATGGCGTTTTGCTGAAGCTGGAAAATCAATTACTGGCATTAGTTATGTTCCTAAGAATTAATTGCTAGATTTCATCTGGTTGCACTTAAGTGTAGCGAATTTGAATCGTGTTTGACTAATTTCATTATCACTGCCGATATCGAGCGAAATAACTTCTTTTTTGTAATGATCATTTTCAGAGTTATCCGATGCTGATTGATCGATACGTAGGTAAAGACTTTAAGCCCTCGGTTAATGTGTTTGACGATTATTATACGTGATGGGTTGTATAATAATTGCTTCTTTGCAAATTGATTAAGAATATTCTCCACTTTTAATATGTTATCAAGAATCAATAAAAAGAAACGTTATTCAACGTCTGTCGACAATGATAGATTCTTCGTTCACATATGTCGTATAGGAATGCTACTGAGGTGGATTGTGGCTCGTAGTGCAAGCTACCTAGTTCCCACGGGAAACCTATGGGAACTAGAAACTTGATTTTAGTTATGTATTGGAGGGGATGGAGCCTGTCTACTTTGTCCCAAATATTAAAAAACCAGCTGCGAATCGGTCTTGATTATTGCTTACGAACCGAAGCCAGAATCAAGTCCTGATTTAATACAATAAGCATTTTCCCGGTCGTGTTGCTTTCAGGGATGTTGACCAGTGATTTTACATAGCCGCCATCGCCGCGCAATAATTCATTAATCTGCTGGATTTGCGATTTTTCAAAGCTGGGAATGGCATCAAGCCCGTCAACCAACAGGCCGATAGGGCCTACTTGGGTTCGAACGACGACGATTGCACCGGTCGTTATCTCCTGCCTATCCTGATCAACGGGCTTTTGGGTCAGAATTCTGCCGTCAATCACAATAATCGGGATTTTTTCATTGATGCCTTCGGGACTGTTATCGCAATACATAACGCTGCCGACAATATAGGATTTCACGCCGGGCAGGGCGTTGATCATTGTAACGTCCATGGCTTCGAGTACGTCGCAGGCAAGAAAGGCATAGACTTCCGAGCCGATATAGAACGTTGCCAGATCGACGACATCACCGGTTATCGGCTCTTGCGGATAAGTGATCGCTACGCGTTGTTCGGAGCCTGTGTTCTCGGCTTTTTCTCCGATCGGGATAAACACGAAGGCCGCCACGTCATTATGGTAGTCGCCAGTGGTTTTAAACTCGCGGTATCCGCGTGACGAGTAGCAGCCGACAGCATAGTACTTCTTGTTATAAAGCACGATTTTGGATTTTCCTGTGCCTTCCTGCAATTCAAAAAACTCAGGGTCTATCCAAAGAACTTCACCATTTTTGTAATTGGAGCCTTCGGTTGACGCAATGATGCGGCCGCTGGGCCGTTCGACAAACAGGCCGAAAGCGCCCGGTTTATCAGGCAGGCAATCTTCAAGCATGTGTTTGAATTCGATCGTGGAGTCAAAAACGATGCCGATACCGCCAACCACTTTATTCATGTCATCAATATGACGGATCGCGGCATTGTAAATATAAGTTGGATTGCTCTCGTACAGCCAGGAGTTTTCAAACATCGATACGCGGTATTCCTGCGGCGAACGCAACGAAAAAGTCTCTTGTGCGTAGGAAGCGTTCACTTGTCTGCCTACCGCATCGACCGGGTCGTTATGCAGATTGGACTCGGCTACGATAGTGCCTTTGATGTCATAAATAAACAGGCGCGTATAGACGGTGTAAAGCTTGTTGATGTAGATCAGGATATCGGTGATTTTTTCTTTATCGTCAGGGCTCAGGCGGCCTTCGGATAAAATGCGACGGATTTCCGAAGTCAGGGCCCACCATCGGCAATCATTGCTGCGCTCGTACAGGTTGCGATCCATAATGTCGATCATCAGCCGCGCGATGGATTCGGCATTGCGAAGCTCGGAGGTAATCATTGTGGTGTGCAACTTACTGCTGGAATCGGCAAGTGCCTGAGCTGTACGTGCTCCCATCGAGCGAAGCTGTTTTAGGATTGCTTTCAGCGATAAAAGATTGCCGTGCTCGTTAGTCGCCATGACTTGGCCATTCCAGATGACCCGGTGCAGGAACATATTGATGCCTTCCGCTGCACCGGCAATGATGCCGGAGAGTTCGGGCGACAGCGAGTCGCCATGGCGGAGAATTTCGGCATTGATCTCCTTGTCGGATGCAGACGCGTGGAATGCGCTATGCAATGGAATCATGGTGTGTCCGTACCATTCTTGGCCGGCATAACCTTGATAGGGCCGGCCTCTGTGCGTTACCGACAGATATTCGCGTCCGGCAAAGTCGATCACGCCGTAGTGATGGCCTTCAGGAACCGCTTCAATATACCGGCCAATCGGTACATGATCCTGGTCGCTGGTGGCAATGACCACCGAATCGGCATTCAGCAGCAACATGACGGCTTTGTCGCCTTTCTTTTGCAGGCTGCGAAATATGCCTTCCATCTCGTTATCGAAGCGGAACGATAGGCACAAAACGCCAATGACCGAGTCATCCACCGGATCGACGATACGTTTTGAATAAATCAGGCTTCGGTCTGTACCGGGCCGGAGACTGGTTTTACCGAAGGTTTCAACATAGTCGTCCAATGAGTTTAAGGTCCGGCGGATGATCGGATCGGAAATACCTTGAGCTGTTGTTGATGTGTTGCGGTCAAGCCGGGTCAGAATGCGGCTGTCGGTATCCAGAATGATAATGTCGTCGTAGACGGTATATTTTGAACCGTACTCGTCAAGGAGTTGGTTAATTGAATCTATATCTGTCGTTTCGCCTTTTATCGAGGCCTGGACAAAATTGCAGATATCGGCATTGGTAGCCAGAAAGCCTATGTCGGCAGTGCGCTCATACAGGTTGCGCACCAGGATATCTATCGAAACCTGCGCTTTGGATTCAAGTTCAAGACAGGTTTTTTTAATTTCTTCGGAAACCAGCTGGCTGGTTAGTTTGCTTTCAAGATCGCCAAAGCCTTTTTTTGTGGCTTCCATGGCCGGCAATATGGTTGCGGCTTCTGTGGGGCAACTGATTTCCGCAATGGCGGAAATCAGTCCCCAGGTTCCGTTCAAGTCGCGAAGAATTTCCTTGCATTGGGTAACGCTACGAATATAGGGGGAAAAGGTTTCGAAACGTTCAGCTTCTGACAGCATGTAATTTATCCTTGGTTGTGCGTTAAAAATGAGACAAGACGTAATTATAAAAGCCAAGATGCACGTTGTGATAAGCAATAATTACGCCATGGCATATATTACCTTATGTAGATGAGGTCTGAACGGATGCTGTTCAATACTGGTCTCTTAGGAAAGCACAAAAATGGGGCAAAAAATGAGTATGAATTGCTATTGTTGTGCGCGATATCTCGATTTGTTAATGAAACTTGATCGTCCATCTATGGCGAACGATAGGATTGCTTCGTCAGTCCTGTGCTATTCGAAAATTACGCGCTTTACCGGTTGTTCATTCTAAGTACTTAGACTTATTGATCTTTGTTGATCCGGCGAGATAATGAGTAGCCCTTTCAGAAACCGTTCAAGTTACCGACTCGGCAATTAAGATTAGCGCTTTTAATTTGATTCCGGTTTTCGGTTCCATCAATAGCTATTAAAAAAGGCAGCTATGAATCAGACGTGTCATTTCCTTCTTCCACCGATCAGTGCCAAAGTATCCGGGGAAATGAGACGTGTAGGTGTAGAACTTGAGTTTTCCGGACTGACTCTTGAACACATTGCCCGGCTGATTAACGAACAGTTCGGCGGCACTGTTATAACGGAGAGTGCTTATGAAAGCACGATTACGGACACGAGCTTGGGCGATTTTAAAGTTGAACTTGATTTTCAATATTTGAAGAAAAAAGGCCGCTACAAGCAGGATGCAGAGGCTTTTTGGGCTCAGCTTGATGAATGGTCTGAGTTTATTGTGCGCATCGCAGCCGAACAGATCGTACCGTTTGAAATCGTTTCGCCGCCGATTCGGATGGATAGGCTCGGTGAACTGGAACTATTGATCCAGCGCTTGCGGGAATCGGGCGCCCAAGGTACAGACAGTGGCACATTGAATGCTTTTGGCTTGCATTTCAATCCGGAATTGCCGAGCTTGGACCATGAAACCATTGTTTCTTATCTCAAAGCTTTTCTTTGTCTTCATGACTGGCTGGTTCACTATAGCGAGATCGACTTGACCCGCTCGATGACCGGCTATATTTCCCCGTTTCCGGATGATTATATCCGTCAAGTGATTGATTTGGATTACCATCCCGAGCAGGACAGGTTAATCGATGATTATCTGATAGCCAATCCTACCCGTAACCGGGCCTTGGATATGTTGCCGTTATTTACCTATCTCGATAAAACCCGAACGCTGTCGATCATTGACGATAAGCGTGTTCACGCCCGCCCAACTTTGCATTACCGGCTGCCCAACTGCCAAATCGATAAGCCCGGCTGGAATATCGATGTGGATTGGCATAATTGGTTAATGGTTGAAAAGCTGGCCTGCAATACCGAGTGTTTGAATGTAATATGCCAGGCGTACATGAAATTTCTGGACAGGCCTTTAGCCGAACTGTTTCAGGATTGGAGAGAGACGGTTGAGGTATGCCTGAAACGTTATTGCGTCCTGTAATTGGCGTAACGGGGCCTGACCAAGGCGGGGATCATGCCTGGTATTTTACCCGCTGTGCCATTGTCCGGGCCGGGGGCAAGCCTCTACGGCTCACACCCAAAAACTCGCATTTGAATGAGGTCTTAGATGGCATCGTAATCGGCGGCGGCGATGATATTTATCCTACGCTTTACGAATCAGAGGTATTGCCTAATACACGTTATGACAAGGGGCGGGATATGTTCGAATTAATTCATATCGAAAAAGCTTTGAAGCAGAATATACCGATGCTGGCTATCTGCCGTGGCGAGCAATTACTTAACACCTATCTGGGCGGCAATTTGCATCAGGATTTACGTAAACTGCGGCACTTTACCCGAAACCGCTGGACGGTATTGCCGTTAAAAACGCTATTAGTGGAGCCGGACAGCCAACTGAAGGAGCTGCTGGGGACTACCCGCTGCCGGATTAACAGTCTGCATAGCCAAGCCATTGATCAGTTGGGCAGAGGGTTAAGAATTGTAGGTCGTGATTTGGATGATATTGTGCAGGCGGTAGAAGACCCGTCGCGACCATTTTTGATCGGGGTTCAATGGCATCCGGAATATTTATTCTACATATCGCGTCAACGTAATCTTTTTCGTGCGCTGGTTCAATCCGCGCGTCAGCTGATATGACCGCTTATTTGGGTTTATTCGGCGTCAGTTTTCTGGCCGCCACGCTGATTCCGTTTTATTCGGAAGTGGCGTTGGTGGGTTTGCTGGCAGCCGGTTATGATCCTTGGCTACTTTGGTTGTTTGCATCGGCAGGCAATACCTTAGGCGCTGTCGTCAACTGGGTTTTAGGCCGTTATCTGTTATATTTCGAACACCGCCGCTGGTTTCCATTCCCATCCTCGAAATTGCATCGCTACCAGCGCTGGTACCAGCATTTCGGCGTTTGGTCGCTATTATTAGCTTGGTTGCCGGTGGGTGGAGACGCCTTAACTTTTATCGCCGGCATCATGAGGGTGCATCTTGGTATTTTCCTAATTCTGGTCGGCTTCGGCAAAAGCCTGCGTTATGCGGTCATCATCTTATTATCAGGCCAAATTTTTTGATGGCCTGTAATAGCAATATCGGATTTTATTGATTGTCGTAATCCAAGCCACTCAACGATGATAGAATCAAACTTCCATCATCCTTATTTTCCAGGCAAAAGCCATGCTTTATATCGAACCGAATCAGCCAGGCAGTAAAGTTAACTTTAAATCCCGTTATCAAAACTTTATCGGCGGCAGTTGGGTCGGTCCGGTCAAGGGCCAGTATTTTGACAATTCAAGTCCGGTTAACGGCAAGGTTTTCTGCGAAATACCCAGATCCGGCGCCGAAGATATTGAACTGGCGCTGGATGCGGCGCATGCGGTCAGCGCAACCTGGGGAGAAACGTCGGTCACGGAACGATCGAATATTTTATTAAAAATAGCCGACCGCATTGAAGAAAACCTTGAAACACTGGCGGTTGCGGAAACCTGGGATAACGGCAAAGCGGTACGCGAAACGCTGGCCGCAGACATTCCGCTGTGCGTCGATCACTTCCGCTATTTTGCCGGATGCATTCGCGCCCAGGAAGGTTCAATCGGAGAAATCGACAAAAATACCGTTGCTTACCATTTTCATGAGCCGCTGGGTGTGGTCGGACAGATTATTCCGTGGAATTTTCCGTTGCTGATGGCCTGCTGGAAATTAGCGCCGGCCTTGGCCGCAGGCAACTGTGTGATCATGAAACCGGCTGAACAAACTCCGGCGTCTATATTGGTGATGATGGAATTAATTGGCGATTTATTGCCCGCAGGCGTGGTGAATATTGTCAACGGCTATGGCGCGGAAGCAGGGCAGGCATTAGCGACCAGCACCCGGATTGCAAAAATAGCCTTTACCGGCTCGACGCCTGTCGGTTCGCATATTCTTAAATGCGCGGCGGAAAACATTATCCCGTCAACCGTTGAGTTGGGCGGAAAGTCGCCGAACATTTTTTTTGAAGATGTGTTGAACCAGGAAGAAGCGTTTATCAGCAAATGCATAGAAGGTGCGGTGCTGGCTTTTTTCAATCAGGGTGAAGTGTGCACCTGTCCATCGCGTTTGTTGGTACAGGAATCTATTTATGATGAATTTATCGCTAAAGTCATTGCGCGGGCCAAACAGATTAAACGCGGCAATCCGCTGGATACCGAAACGATGGTCGGCGCGCAAGCCTCCAAGCAACAGTTCGACAAGATTCTGGGCTATCTGCAAATCGGCAAAGATGAAGGTGCGGAAGTTTTAATCGGCGGTAAGGCCGAGTCTTTAGAAGGCGGGTTCTCGGAAGGCTATTATATTGAGCCGACAATTATGAAAGGCGGCAACAAGATGCGAATTTTCCAGGAAGAGATTTTTGGTCCTGTGATATCGGTTACCACGTTTAAGGATGAAGCTGAAGCGTTAGAGATTGCCAACGACACTCAGTTTGGTTTGGGCGCGGGTGTCTGGACTCACGATATGAATCGCGCCTACCGTATGGGGCGTGGCATTCAGGCCGGTCGGGTATGGGTTAACTGTTATCACCATTATCCGGCTCATGCGGCTTTCGGCGGTTATAAAAAATCGGGTGTGGGCCGTGAAAACCACAAGATGATGCTGAATCATTATCAGCAAACCAAGAACATGCTGGTCAGTTACGATATTAGCCCCTTGGGTTTTTTCTAGACTCGATTGTTGGTCGGCATTGCCGGAATCGTCTCCGGCAATGCCAATGCCCCTTGTCCGTCTTGGCGAAATCGAGCGTCAAACGGGATAAAAAATCTTTTTATGTGGCCCGGTTGAAACTTGAACATGCATTGCGTGTTTTTTAGAATAATAATCAAGTCTCGCTGCTTTTCCCGATAGCGGTAAGAGCTGAACGTTCTGAATATTGGAGCATTTTAGGCACAATAAAGGTCAAGCGGCGGCACTATTATTCTTTATATAATTTCCAGTTAAGATAACTTTGTTCTAATCATTTACATCAGTTTTGTAATGAGGAGGCCACGATGTTAAACGAACTTAAATCTTCAATTACCCTGCTTCAATCTTATCTAACGTGGATTGTCGAGATATATTCAGGCGGGATAGTAACATTTCTCCTGTGCCTGTTTTTTGCGCTGTTTGTGTTGCTTGAGTTTTACTTCCCTAGAGAAGAGCTGTTCATCAAACAATTGCAGCAGTCTTATCGGACGAACATCGAGCTGTTTGCCTTTAACAGTATTGTCATGTCGCTATTGGCGATTCCATCGTTATGGATTTTGGCTGAGCAATACGCTGACAAGGGACTGCTCAGCCACATCTCGAATTCGGCATGGAAAGCGATTCTTTCGTTTTTAGCGATGGACTTAGCGCTGTATCTCTTGCATAAAGCCAGTCACAGCTTCGATTATTTGTGGGTATTTCACAAGGTGCATCACAATGATCCTTGCCTGAACGTTTCGACCGCATTTCGGGCGCATGTTATAGAAATTATCATCATCAACCTGATGAAGGCGATGTTGATTGTTATTTTAGGGATACAAGGCGGAGTGATGCTGGTGAATGAGGCGATCATTACGTTTTTTACCATGCTGCATCACACCAATATTACATTCTGGGGAGAGCGGTTTTTGGGACGGGTAATTATTACGCCGTATTTGCATCGTGTTCACCATTCAACCCAACGTGACGAGCATGATCGTAATTACGGCTCGGTATTGTCAATATGGGATTGCTTATTCGGTACTCTGGCAGAATTGAAGCCGGCCCAAATAGGTATTAAGGGAAGCTCGCCGCAAAATCTGGTCAATCTGATAAAGTACGGTTTTACAATGAAGCACCGCTCATCCGCTCAGACTGTTAACTTGGATGTAATGATCGCTGAAGCGGCTTATTACAAAGCTGAAAAACGCGGCTTTCATCCGGGCAATGAACTTAAAGATTGGCTGGAAGCAAAACGTGAAATTATCAGGTCGGTTTACGATGAGAAACAGGCTGAAGATAAGCTAATCGAGACATGCGATGGTTGAGCGGGTGAAGTGTCACGGCAAATCGTATCCGTTGTCTCTGAGTCGGATTAACTGGGAAATAATGGGGAAGGGACTTTAGTGTTCGGGTTCGCTTCCCCATAACTCCTTTAAACGTTGATCTCTGCCACAGGTGTAGCGGTAATACTTATAACGCACCGGATTTTTGCGATAGTAATATTGATGGTATTCCTCGGCGGGATAGAATGCAGAGGCGGCAACGATCCGGGTGACAATAGGGTCTTTGAAAGGCTTGGACTGCGTCAGTTCAGCTTTGGATTGCTCGGCCTGCCGTCGCTGTTCCGCGTCCTGGTAAAAAATTTCCGCGCGGTATTCGGGGCCGATGTCACAGAATTGGCGATTCGTGACGGTAGGGTCAACATTGTGCCAAAAGACCTCCAGTAGTTTGGTATAACTAATTTTAGCGGGATCGTAGAGTACCTGTATGGCTTCGACATGGCCGGTTCCACCTGCCGAGACTTCTTCATAAGTCGGATTTTGGCTATGTCCACCGGTATATCCGGCAATGACCTCGACTACCCCCGGCAGATTATCGAAAGCCGCTACCATGCACCAGAAACATCCTCCGGCGAAGGTCGCCTTGTTTATATCCGTTCCAGCCGTAGCGGCAACGGTAGCTCCCGACCCAAGTCCAAAGATACCAAGTAGCATTAATCTGAGTAAAAGGATGGAATGTTTCATGGTTTATCTTTCGCCTTCTAAATCAAATGCTTTAGGGTGGCTGATGTTATCTTAATCTTAGGCTTGATTACAAGCCGTCAGTCAGCCTTCTTTAAGCTTATCCAAAACCTGGGTTAGTTTTTCCAACTGTTTGTGCAAGGCCCGGATTTGTCTTTCTGCATGTTGCTTGTCGAACTCCAGCTTCAAGCATTTATCGGTGAGTTGTTGGTTCGTCGCTTTGAGCGCTTCGACTTCCGATTGAAGCAATCTTACGGGATTATCCTGGACATCGCTGGAAATGCCGGCAGGCTGTTTTAGTTCGCGTTCCCGATGGATCGTTTCGGAGTGGCGGCCCGCGACAACCTCAATTTTATCCGCCGGTTCGGGCTTAATTCCCGCGATGCCTCCTCGCAAAATCATGGCGTTGATTTTATTGCGGAGCAGCAAAAATACCGCGGCCTCGCTGGTTTTGCCATCACCGCAAACCACAATGATCGGTTTTTGACGATTTAATGTTTTAAGTTGCATTCTTAACGAGAAAAAAGGCTCATTGATACTGCCGTCAAGATGGTAGTTTTCATAATCGTCCGGCGAACGTACATCCAGCAATATAGCTCCTTGCTTTAACGCTGCCCGCATCTCCAGGTAAGTAACAAACGATAAAGAAGGCTCTTTTATTAAGGATACGAATTGTTGTTTATTGAGCCGTAATAAAGATATGTCTGTCAGTGCCGTAATCGTTACGTTTCTGGGTGCATCGGAAAGCAGTGAGTCCTCGCCGAAAGTATCGCCGGTTGCCAGTTGGGCCAATCTAATTTCTTTTGCGTTGGGCGACGGTCTGCGTGTTAATTCGCATTGCCCGTTTTTAATCAGGTAGTAATAATCCCCGATGCCTCCTTGATCGACAATAACTTCGCCTTTATTAAAATGGACGGCTTCCAGGCTCATTAATATTTTTTGTAAATTGGTAGGCGGGAGGCGTTGAAAAATAGGCGATCTTAATAATGCTGTCATCCAGTCGTCTGGATCGTCTTGAGACTCTTCTATAAACATTTAATTGTTGTCCTTTGGGTTAAATCGAGCGCGTCGCGTATGTCTTTCCGTTAGCCGTTTTAATACAGGACGCAGAGATTAAGCAGTTGGCGGTATGATTAATAGTATGGGATGCGACTAATCAACTCAGCTTGATGGTAGCTTTGGAATGTACCATTATTAACCCCCGTCTGTTAAGATTTGCATTTTTTTGCCGTATGTCCTGCGCTTTGCTTGTTTAAATAAGCACGATAATAACCACCAACTGATATTTTGTGGAGAAAAAACCATGGCTTCTTACGATGTTTTCATAAAAGGAATTCGCCCTGAAAGAATGGATGAGGCGGAGCAAATCAAAAAGAAGGCTAGTCAGGTTTTCAAAATTGAAGAGCAGCAACTCGAAGCATTATGGAGTACGCCCAGTGGGCTGTGCATTCGCCGTAATATCAGTGGAGAAGAGGCTGAGCAAGTTCAAATCACGCTATCGAAAGCAGGGCTTGTTTGTCTTTATCGCCCCGGAGGATCGGGCTTAAATATTTCTTTGGTAGAAAAGACCGAGGAAAAAGCGCTGACAAAGCGCGACTTTACTTGCCCATATTGCGAAATAAAAATAACCTTGGATCAAGGTGAACCAGACCCCGTCAAATGCCCCGAGTGTTCCGGTATTATTGCTAAGTACGCAGAAGCAAAAGAAAGAAAAGAGATAAGAGACAGGCTGTTAAATTCGAAAATGGCCATAGAAAAACGTGAAATGAAGGCAAGTAGAGAAGAGGCAGAGAAAAAGCGTAAGAAAGAAATTGAAGAAGAAATCGCCCAGGAAATTTTCGGTAAAAAAAGTAAAAAACCCAGTAAAACCTTGCTGATTGCAGGAGGCGTCGCCATTGTTGTCGCATCAGGGGCGAGTTATTTCTTAGGCGGCGCCAGTGAGGTAACGAATGTCGCTGCTCCTTCCGCTCCAGCCGGGGAAGCTGCCGGTGAGGGTGCAGCGGCACCATCAGGGACGGAGCCGCCTGTCGATGCGCAAATGGCATTGCAGGATGTGCATGATAAAGCCAATAACGTACTTGGCGCATTCGGCTTGGATGCCGATAATCTTGGCAAGAACGCAGGTAAGGCAACTGCATCGTCAGGAACGACAAAGTTGGTCTCCACACCTCCGAGTGCTGTTTCTACCAATACGAGCGACGCGAAAAAAGCGGCTCAACCTGGAGACAACAATGCTCCTGCACCGACAGTTACGCTGCTGCATGATGGCGAAAACAATCAAGAGTGGGATTTATTTTTAAATCAACGTATCACCCAGTTAATCGCGAACAATAACGTAGCCGATGCCTATAAGTTGACCCAGTACCTTGTCGATACGGAAGACTACATCAACGCCATGGGTAAACTCTTGGCACAGGCGCAGCTAAGCAATCAAGACAAGCTGATTAATGATATTACGGCTGCCATAGAAACCCGAATTAACATGCTGCCTGCGGCTAAGCAAGCCGAGTACTTGGCACAGGCAGGGCTGTACCAACTGCGTATTACTAAAAAGAATGATTGGCTGAGCCGTGCGGAAGCAACGTGGAAACAAATCCAAAATCCGGATGAGCAGCTGGAGGCGGCGTTAAAAATTGCCGTTTACAACTCTAAGGCAGGCAACATTGACACCGCTAATAATTATTTCAGCCAAGCCGATAGCCTGCTGGCGAAAACTGCATCGGCCGACAAACAAGTTAGTGCGCGTGCGGCTATGGCGCGGGCTTACTATGATGTTAATGACAGCGCCAATGCTTCTAAATGGCTTGCCAGCACCGAGCCGCTTATGCCCGAAGCGACTGCTGCAAGCCTTAAAGAACTGATTGGAAGCTTTGCTTATATTAATCAATTGCAAACAACGACATTGCAAAACATTGCTAAAGAAAAACAAGGCGAACTGCTTTATCGTGCCGTTCAAGTATCGCTTAAAAGCAATGCGATTGATAAAGCCGCAAGCATTGGCAACGACATTCAGGATCCGATTTATAATGCGTTAGCCGCCGATTTGATTGCCAGTTACCAACCCGATGCGGCCGGTGCTGCTTTGGATTCAGCCGAGAAGCAGCTGCAAGCTATTAATCTGCCGACCGATAAAGCCATTGTTGCCAGTCGCCTGGCAAGACATTACGCTCGAATGGGCAATACTCAAAAGGCCTCGGAATTACTCAAAGCGGTAGAGCAGCAATTCAGCAGTTTGCCCGCATCCAGCACAAAAGATGATGTCGTCGCTATCATCGTCAAAAATTTTGCACAGGCGCTGCAATTTGATACGGCTGATAATTTGACAATTTTTATTCAATCAGCAACCGTTAAATCTTCGGTTAATAACGATATTAACCAGATTAAGGGTATTGGCGGATTGCTTGCTAAATAAAATCAAGGATAAAAATGCTTTGTGTATTTTTTATGTTTAAAAATTAAAATTATAATCAACCGAGTTTTACCCCGTTTCGGGTAAAACAAATATAGCCAATCAACACAGGGGGAAGTCAATGGAAAGAAAAGAAGCGATGGACTTTATGATTAAGTTGCTCAAACTTATGTTACATAAAGAAGGATCTGATTTATTTATTACCGCCGGATTTCCACCTGCAATAAAAGTTAAAGGCAAGATGACGCCGGTCTCGCAGCAAGCTTTATCGGCTAATGACTCCAAAGCGCTGACGCAGTGCATCATGAATGACAAGCAGCTCAAGGAGTTCGAAGAAACCCAAGAATGCAATTTTGCTATCGCGCCTGCCGGACTCTCCCGGTTCCGGGTCAATGCCTATGTTCAGCAAGGCTGCCAAGGATTGGTTATCCGGGTTATTGCCGCGGAAATACCCAATTTCGACAAATTGGGTTTGCCGCCTATTTTAAAAGACGTGATGATGAACAAAAACGGCCTGGTCATCATGGTCGGCGGTACCGGCTCCGGTAAATCGACGTCGATGGCGGCAATGATCGACCATCGCAATGCGAACAGTTACGGTCATATCATTACCCTGGAAGATCCGATCGAATACGTTCATACCCATAAAAATTGCGTCATCATGCAAAGAGAAGTCGGCGTCGATACCAAGAGTTGGGAGGCCGGGCTGCACAATACCTTGCGTCAGGCTCCCGATGTGATTGTGCTCGGCGAAATTCGCGATGAAGAGATTATGAATTACGGGCTGGAATTTTCCCAGACCGGGCATTTGGCTTTGGCCACCCTGCATGCGAATAATGCCAATCAGGCCATCGACCGGATTTTGGGTTTCTTTCCGATAGCGAAACAGGCGAAATTGATGCAGGACATTTCGGTCAATTTGCGCGCGATTATTTCCCAGCGTCTGGTTAAAACCGTTGACGGCGGCCGTTGCGCGGCTATTGAGATTTTATTAAATACACCGTTAATTTCAGATTATATTGCCAAAGGCGAAGCTTCCAGCATCAAGCCATTGATGGCCAAATCCCGCGAGCTGGGCATGCAAACCTTCGATCAAGCCTTATTGGAGCTTTATCAATCAGGCAAAATAGGTTACGAAGAAGCCTTAAGAAATGCCGACTCCCAAAATGAGCTGCGCTTGCAGATCAAATTAGCCTCCGGTGAAGATAGAACTGTCGGCGGGCTTTCGTTGCAATCGAAAGAGGACGGCGGCGACGAGTAATGAATCAGCTACGTGCTAACTTATTCGCGCCGATTTAAAACTCTCTTCCACTCTAAAACCCAGATACTGATATGACTCTGACGCCCTATTTGAAATTAATGCTGGAAAAAAATGCGGACAGCTTGTCTTTAAAAGCGGGATCTCCAGCACTTTTGAGATTATCCGGAGAAGAATATCCTCTCGGTAAGAATGAGCTAAGCTCGAATATCATCAAAGAAATCACCTTTAGCCTGATTAATGACGCCCAAAAGCAGGAGTTAGTCCAGAATAAGGCGCTAACTTTTCATTGCAACGCGCCTGACGGCGAGAAATTTACCGCTAGCGCCAAGGTCGAAGATAACGGCTTGGTGCTGTTCATTGTCCCCGAGTCAGCGCTGGCAAAAGCCGAACCTGATCCTGCCGGCTACCGGATTTTGGGTGCAATGCCGGAAGACGATTTAAACATCCTGCCGTATTTGCAGGAGATGAGCCGGTTAAATGCCTCGGACTTGTTTTTAACGGTCGGCTCGCCGGTTAAAGCCAAAATTTTCGGCCGGGCCGTGGCGCTGGATGATTTCCTGCTGACGCCCGAGTTAACCAAATCGGGCGCTTTCGGGATTATGACCCAGCAGCAAATCGACGAGTTTTTAGTGACTAAGGACTTGGATTTTGCGATCAGCCTGCCGGACGGCAGTGCGCGTTTTCGCGCCAATGCCTTTTATCAGCGTAAAACCGTCGGTTTGGTGATGCGCCTGATTCCTTCGGTCATTCCTACCGGCAAGGATTTAGGCACGCCGGATATTTTAATGGAATTGATCATGGCCAAGCGCGGCCTGTTGCTGATGGTAGGCGGCACCGGTTCGGGCAAATCGACCACGCTGGCGGCGATGATCAACCACCGTAACGCGAATTCGGCCGGTCATATCCTGACCATTGAAGACCCGGTCGAATTCTCGCACCCGAACCTGAAATCCATCGTCAATCAGCGCGAAGTCGGCGTCGATACCGAATCCTATGCCCGAGCGCTAAAAGCCTGTCTGCGGGAAGCGCCGGACGTTATCTTAATCGGCGAGATTCGCGACCGTGAAACCATGTCGGCCGTGTTGGAGCTGGCCAATACCGGCCACTTATGCATCTCGACCATGCACGCAAACAACGCCAACCAAGCCATGGAGCGGGTCATCAACATGTACCCGCACGATCATCATGCGCAATTGTTCATGGACCTGGCTACCAATTTAAATGCGGTTATTTCCCAACGCCTGATTCCGGATACGGCCGGAAAGCGCTGTGCGGCGATTGAAGTGATGATCAACACCCCTCATATAGCAAACCTGATTTTAAAAGGCGACTTGAGCGAAATTAAATCGGCGATGACCTCAAGCGGCAGCAAAGGCATGAAGACATTTGACGACGCGTTGTTCGGTCTGTACAAAGACGGACGGATCAGTCTGGAAGAAGCATTGAAAAATGCCGATTCCAGTAATGATCTGGAAGCCAGGATTAATTTTGGTTGATAAAGGGCGGTTTCGCGCAAGCAAACCGCCAACTGATGCGCAATATCCAAAATAAGCGATTAAAAAACACCGCTAGCCAAATTAGTGGTCAGGGTCAGACAAGATCATCCCGATCACGGCGGATTGCTGGCGCGAATCCGCCTTACAGCTTTCGTGCTTCAGCACATCGTACGGCCCTATCGTTTTATTAATCGTACCCAGCTCTTTATAAGATTTTGCATCCTTAAGAATTTCTAACTCTTTATGTTCAAGGTATGTTTTTGATAGGTTTTTAACTATCCCTGTCCACCCAATTTTTTTAAAAACTAAAGTATTGACTAAAAAATTTAGCTCTAAATTTATACGAAATAATTCATCAAATTCTAACTCCTCCATATTATTGCCATGAAGAAAATCATTTCTATATTTTATAATTTTTTTATCTTCAGGACTAAGAGGAATATTTAATATTTCATAAGGCTTATATAATTTATCTTGATTTGTTAGGCTATTAATGTTTTTTAATCTAGCTTCTATAGCGTGTGGAATTATCCCTAATTTTTTGGATTTAAAAAAATCCTTAGCTAAATCAACTAACGCTTTTACCAATTCTTTTGCATTTCCTTTGTCTTTAATAGGAGCAATATTATCTTCATTGTCTTGAGATATTATGTTTGTTATTCTTTCCAATGCTACAGAATATAATGCGCCTGTTGAAAGAAGAGATAGGCTATTTTTGGTATTATTAACCTCTAAAATAGAAAAAATAACATTTGCAAAATTACGATCATCATTCATCATGTAACAAAAATCAGAAAACATTTTTTTTGTAATTGCTTTTAATTTACTTTCAATTTCTCTAATTTCATCATTTTTCTTAAACTCCCCATCTTCGAAAGTAAATGGCTCACCTGTAAAATATTCATAAGCATTTAAACTAAAGAGAGCATAATTTGTTTTGTAAGTACCTAAAAATGAAGAATTAAATCTGATTCCTGTAAAAGCATCACTTTCATTTTCGTATGAAAAGAAGTATCCATAATCCAAAGGCACATAACCCGTTATAAATCCAAATGCCGCTAGAATAACTCTGCTTAACTGATTAAACTCTTCATAACCTATCGAATTTAGAATTTCTAAAATAAAAAAATCATTCAACTGATAGAGTTGAAAGTTTTTTTTTTTAAAACCAAAGCTGATTCCATTCATAAAATATGTTTTTTTATTGTCATTCATTCCTACTAAGTTGCTAAAGTAGTTATGAAACATTATATTTTTTGTATTTGGAATTATTGGAATTAAAAGTTTAAATAAAGAATTATCCTCTTTAAAATTTTCAGTTTTCCATTCACTAATAGATAAATAAATGGTTTCATCAAAAGGGCTAGCTTTTGTCACGCGAGATTTAATAATTTTTATATTTTCTTCATTAATATAAATATCGCTCTCATTAATATTGTAAAATCTTAACTCATTTGACTCTGGAAAATTTTCTTTCTTAATTTCTTGGTATTCATAATTTTTTTCTGACTTCCGTAACTTATCATTTTTTTCAAAAGAACCGATGAGTTGAGATTCTTTTGTTAAGTCTCTTTTCATATAACCATTATCTATCATTATTTTCTCTTATTTTTTTAAGTTTTAATTGCCCTGCTTTTTGTATGTTTAAACAAACGACAGAAAAGTCCCACGAGATTTTCACAAATGATATGGATTAAGATACAAGGGTATTTACAGCGTATCAATAAGCCGGGTAGGCCGGACAACAGCTTTCCGTTGCCCGACATTTGAAGCTCAAAGCAGCTTGACTAACACGGCAACAATGCCAATAGCTACAGCTATGAGAGTGCCTAGCTTGATGATAAGACGTTGTTCAAGATCGCGCATTTCATGGTGCATATTTTCTTTAAGTAACCAGATCTTTGAGATTGACTTCCAGTACCTCGGACAGCGCAACGGCCTCAGCTTCCGCCTGTGCGGACGGGACACCGGCGGCTTTGAGAGTATTGGCGAATTTCAAAGTATCAAATGTAATCGTGGTCATGAGATGGCCTTCTGCTTTAAATTTGGTATTCAGTTTACCACGCTTGACATGCGCGGCAAATCGTCGGGTTGCTGATTGTGATAGACGCTGTTAGTCAAAGGCTGATGAGCAGCTTAAGAGATAAAAAACTAAACGACAACTATTTAATACCTGCCCGCCGTTTTAGCGGAATAACCTAACGCGAAGCTCCGTTGGAGCGTTGAGTTAGGCTTCGTTGTGATGCAATTTCAAGTCCTTGTAGAATGTGCCGACGAAATAAACGCATCAATCTCGATCGATGCACTTCTCGTGCAGAGCATCCTACGCGCCGGATTAAGCAGCTTGTTTTGTATCATCAAACGCGTCATGCGTTCAGCTCCATCTGGAATCAGGCGCTATCGCCAAGTTATTATTTATCGTTCCCTAGCCCCATATGGCGGATTGAAAACCAAAGTGGAAGATAAGCCGGTATAATAAGCAAATTTTCCCAATTTTTGAGTGATATGAGTAAACAAAGAAAAGCAGTGGCATTAATTTCCGGCGGACTGGATTCAATGCTGGCGGCTAAAACCATCATGGAGCAGGGCGTTCATGTCGAAGGCATCAACTTCTTTACCGGTTTTTGCGTGGAAGGCCACACCCATGCGATCAGGGCCAGCGACAAGGCCAAGCCTAAACGCAACAATTCCTTATGGGTCGCCGAACAGCTGGGCATGAAGCTGCATATCGTCGATGTGATCGAAGAATACAAAGATGTGCTGATCAACCCTAAACACGGCTACGGCGCAAACATGAATCCTTGCCTCGATTGCAAGATTTTCATGGTCAACAAGGCCAAGCAATGGCTGGTCGAAAACGATTTCGACTTCATCATCACCGGAGAAGTGATCGGCCAACGGCCGATGTCGCAACGCAAAGCGACGATGCCGATAATCTCCAAAGAATCTGGGGCCGATGATTTATTATTGCGGCCTTTGTGCGCCAAGAACCTGCCTGCAACCCTGCCGGAACGCGAAGGCTGGGTCGATCGGGAAAAACTGCATGATTTTAGCGGACGTTCGCGCAAACCGCAGATGGCGATGGCCGAAGGTTTCGGCTTTGATGAATATGCCCAGCCTGCGGGCGGCTGTTGTTTTTTGACCGACGCCAGTTATTCGTCAAAATTGGTCGATCTATGGAAAGCGCGCGACGGCGATAAGCAATACGACCTGGATGATGTGATGCTGCTGAAAGTCGGCAGGCACATCAGGCCGGAGCGTAACTTTAAAGTGATTGTCGCCAGGGAAGAAGGCGAAGGCCGTTTTATGCAGGGCTACAAAAAAGAGTTTATCACCCTGCATTGCGCCAGTCATGCCGGTCCCTTGGTGTTGGTGGACGGTACGCCTTCCGCGGAGGATTTATTTCTGGCGGCGAGAATTACCGCCCGGTACGGCCAAGGGCGAGATGCCGAACAAGTCGATGTGAGCGTTGCCGGTAAAGACGGTTCTGAAATGATTATTCAGGTTAAGCCGTTTGCTGCGGACGAAATTCCGCAAGAATGGTTTATATGAACAGAGAAATTTTAAATGCTCGTCGCCTGCTGTGTCCGTTGCCGGTCATTCGCACCCAGGATAAAGTCAAACAGCTCAAAACGGGCGACCAGCTGGAGGTTATTTGCACCGATCCCGGCGTGATGCAGGACATTCCGGCCTGGTGCCGAATTAATGGACATAAGGTATTGGAAACCGTTTCAGGCGATCATGAATACATTATTATCCTGGAAGTGGGCGGGTAATGGCTGAGGCTGTCGATGCCGTAACAATGGATAAGTTAAAAGCTAGGGCCAGCTATGTCGGCGCGGCGATTAACGTTCTCCAGACGCTGATCAAAATCGGCTTCGGCATCCTCGGGCAGTCTGCGGCTTTGATTGCCGACGGCATTCATTCATTATCGGACCTGCTCAGCGATCTGCTGGTTATTATTGCGGTCAGGTTGGGCAGCCGCGAAGCCGATCTTGATCATCCCTACGGTCACCGTCGTTATGAAACCATAGCGACAGTCATTTTGGGTTTTAGCTTAATCGGGATCGGCGGCGCTATCGTCTGGTCGGTCATGCAGCGCATGGCGGATACTGAGCATCTGCCGGTGCCGAACATGTTGTCATTGGGCGTTGCGACGCTTTCAATCCTGATTAATGAGTGGCTGTACCAATACACCAAGCGCATCGCCAAAAAGACCCGGTCCAAATTGCTGCTAGCCAATGCCTGGCATCAGCGCAGCGATGCGATCTCATCTCTGGTGGTTTTATTCGGCATAGGCGCGGTGATGATGGGCTATCCGTTGGCCGATGGTATTGCCGCCGTTGTGGTTGCGTTGATGGTGGCTAAAATCGGTTTGAACCTGGTGTTCGAGAGCATCAAGGAACTGGTCGATACCTCGTTGCCGCCAGCACTGGTCGCTGACATCAGGACGGCTATTCATGCGATTGACGGCGTTGAAGGCATCCATTTATTACGCACCCGGCAAATGGGCGAGGATGCATTGATTGATGCACATATCGTCGTCGATCCCCGCATTACCGTTTCGGAAGGCCATATGATCGGCGATATAGTCAGGGACGATTTGATCAGGCGTTTTGACGACGTAATGGACGTGCTGGTGCATGTCGATCCAGAAGATGACCAAGGTTTGTTGGACTGTTCCAGGCCGTTGTCTCGCGGCGATGTGAAAAAATTACTGGATCGTTATCTGGCTGATTTTAAGTCGGCCATAGAAGATTTCAGGATTCATTATCTGGACGGCCAGATTGAAGTGGAGGTGATCTTGCCTTTTGCGCTCAGTCAGCAGCCGCAGCAGTTACAAAAGATCAGGACACAATGCAAGCTGATGTGTATGAAAGTTAAAAAGATTGATAATGTGTTTGTGTTTTTTAAAGTTTGATCCGTTAAAAGCCAGTTTTGCAGGATAGGTTATAAATAATGCGATTAACCCTATTTGAGATAAGTGCTATACAACGCAGTGCCCACGGCATATTCGGCGATACAGTAAAGGTATATCTTTTTGGCAGCAGGGTAGATGATAATAAAAAAGGCGGGGATATAGATTTGTATCTTGTGCCTGAGAATAAAGACAATTTGTATGAGAAAAAGATCAAATTTTTAAGCGCATTGGACATAGCTTTAGGCGAGCAAAAAATAGATGTTGTTATCGCCAAAGACAAAACCCGGCCCATAGAAAAAGAAGCGATTGAAACAGGAATAGAATTGAATCTAGATAACTTAAAAATCGAGAAGATTTTCAAGGAATGCGCCAAGCATCTGCAAAGGATAAACGAAGCCCATAGCGATATGTCGGCCTTTATGCCGCTGACTGCGACTAAATATGAAAACTTATCCAAAGATCAAGTGCAGGCGATAGACCAGTATTTATTCAGGTTTGCAAAGCTGCAAGACAGCATGGGGGAGAAACTGTTTAAGGTGTTGGTGGGCAAGTTTGAACAGAATGCCGATAAGTTACCCTTTTTGGATATTATTAAAAGAATGGAAAAATATATCGATATGGATATTGTCAATGAATGGCAGGATTTGAGGAATATAAGAAATCAGTTGTCGCATGAATATGAAGACGATGCTATTGAAATGGCCAATAGCATCAATCTGATTTATGCAAAAAAAGAAGTTATTGAAGGCATTTATTTAGCGATAAAAGCCAAGTGTTATCCAACCACTCAGTCTAACGAGGCTTAACTTATGGCAGTAGGGCAGTGCAGTTTTCCGACCATGCACGAAGTACCGGGAATAACGCTGGGTACAGCGAATGCGGGCATCAAGCAAACCGTCAGGGATGACATCCTGGTGCTTCAAATGGCCGAGCATTCAACCTGTGCGGCGGTTTTTACCCAAAACGCTTTTTGCGCCGCGCCCGTGCATGTTGCAAAAGCCAATCTGGCGCATAGCCCGCGCTGGTTGCTGATTAATTCCGGCAATGCCAATGCCGGTACCGGCGAACAGGGCATGAAAGATGCGTTGGCGACCTGTTCCGATTTGGCCGAGGTTGTCGATGGGCTTGCGACACAAGTGCTGCCTTTTTCTACCGGCGTCATCGGCCAATCGTTGCCGGTGGGCAAAATCAAAGCCGCGTTGCGGGAAGCCGTCGGCAACCTGGATACAGGCAACTGGGACAAGGCCGCCCAAGCGATCATGACTACCGATACCTTCCCGAAAGGCGTATCCAAAGTCATCGAGATCGACGGTCAAACTATTACCATCAACGGCATTTCCAAAGGCGCGGGCATGATTCAGCCGAACATGGCGACGATGCTGGGTTTTATGGCGACCGACGCGAAAATCGATCAGGCGCTGTTGCAGGAATGCTTGGCGGCGGCTGTCGAGCAATCGTTCAACCGCATCACCGTCGACGGCGACACCTCGACTAACGACGCCTGCGTATTGATGGCCAGCGGTTGCTCGTTAGTTCCTGAAATTAAGCCGGACAGCGAAAATTATAAGATTTTTGCCAATGCCGTAATGACTGTTTGCAAACAACTGGCCGAAGCCATCATCAGGGACGGCGAGGGAGCAACCAAGCTGATGCGCATCGTCGTCGAGCAAGCCTTGACCGATGAAGAAGCGGTGCGCGTCGGTAAAACTATCGCCCATTCGCCGTTGGTGAAAACCGCTTTTTTCGCCAGCGACCCGAATTGGGGACGGATACTGGCGGCAGTCGGCCGCGCCGGCGTCGAAAACATGGTGTTGGAAGACGTGCAGCTGTATCTGGACGACGTTTGCATCGTCAAAAACGGCGGCAGAGCCGACGACTACACCGAAGAAGCCGGGCAGCGGGTGATGAATCAGGAAGAAATCACTGTGACCGTCAAACTGGGCCGTGGCGATGCAGTACAGGAAGTCTTAACCTGTGATTTTTCGTATGATTACGTGAAGATCAATGCGGAATATAGGACTTAAGCACTGTAGGGGCGACTTCAGTCGCCCTCGTTACTCCAGTACTCGCCTTTAGACATATCTCGAAGTAGGCCGGAATAAGCCGGTCCGAGCAATAGCGAGAACTGGCGTTTCCGGCAAACACTTAAAATGAATCCACTCCAAGTCGCCGTAGGCGTAGTCAAAAACCCGGAAGGAAAAATCCTGATTTCCCTGCGCCATGCCGATTTGCACCAAGGCGGTTTATGGGAATTCCCCGGCGGCAAGATTGAACCGTTAGAAACAGCGGAAATTGCGCTGGCCCGTGAACTCAAGGAAGAACTCAACATCACCGTGACAACGGCAACCCCGCTGATTACCGTCAACCACCAGTATCCCGACCGGTTCGTACAACTCAACGTTTTCTTGGTTGAACAGTTTTCAGGCGAGGCCAAAAGCTTGGAAGGCCAGCCGTTTAAATGGGTAACGCCGGATGAGCTGGAACATTATGCATTTCCGACCGCCAACCAGCCCATCATCACCGCCGCCCTATTGCCGCCTCATTACGCAATTCTGGATGACGCGGATGAAGCCTTATTGCTGCCGAACCTGCAAAAAATATTGAACCGGGGCGTCAAGCTGATCCAGGCCAGATTGAAGAACCTGCCGCCCGCTGCCGTGGCACAATTCATCGAACAGGCTTACCCGTTATGCCAACAGCAACAGGCGGTGCTGTTGATGAATTCAGCCGTTGACTGCTCAATTGATGTCGACGGCATCCACCTGACCAGCAACCATTTAATGGCTTTGACCAAGCGCCCCGGAAACAGCGAATGGCTGGCCGCGTCATGTCACAATCTTGAACAACTGCAACAGGCACAAAAAATAGGCGTGGATTTTGTCGTGCTGGCCCCGGTGCTGGCAACCCAAACCCATCCGGGCGCTCCCTCGCTGGGTTGGGAACAATTCACCGACTTGGTCGCCAAGGTCAATATGCCTGTTTATGCCTTGGGCGGCATGACCGAGTCCAGCCTCACTAAAGCACGGCAAAGCGGAGCTCAGGGGATAGCCGCAATCAGGGCTTTTTTGGAGGAACCGACGGCAAATATTGTAGGGGCGAATTCATTCGCCCCCGAATCGGAATAATTATGCCACGCGACGATCTGTTAAAAGGCCGTTTTTCTCAAGCACACCAGTCCTATCATGTAACGTTACGCACAGATAATCGTCTCGCTTGGTTCAGGGATATACATTGCGGGCGCATAGTCGTGCGTCAAATGCGCCGTTTGCATGAAGAAAGAAAGCTGGATTCAATAGCCTGGGTTGTGATGCCGGATCATTTGCATTGGCTGTTCCAATTAGGCGAGGCCAAATCGTTATCAAATGTAATCAAAGATTTAAAAGGTAGAACCGCCATTGAACTCAACGCATATTTACAGCGTAAAGGCACAATATGGCAACGCGGTTTTTACGATCATGGGCTACGTAAAGATGAGGATATTAAAAAGATTGCCCGTTATATCGTCGCCAATCCGTTACGTGCCGGGTTGGTGGAACAAATTGCAGATTACCCGTTATGGGATGCAATCTGGCTGTAGGGGCGAATTCATTCGCCTATTGTCAGTGTCATCCGAATCAATTTATACGGTGTCACGGGGCGAATAAATTCGCCCCTACAGGCCGCTCGCATCAACCTCGAACGGTGAGCTTTAAGCGGATTTAGACGCAGCCTGCAATTTCTCGTAGACCAGCATAGCTGCCGCTATGTCCTCGCAAGCCATGCCGATCGAATCGAAGATCACGGTAGCATCCGGATTCACCGGCCGTGTGCCGTCGAGGACTTCGCCAAGTTCGGCATAAATCTGGGCATTGAATTGTCGTATGTTGCCGGACTCCGCCAACGTCCCTTCGCGAGAATCGACAATAACGACGTGTGATATCGTCGCCGCATCGACCTCCGCACTGTCTGCGCCAGCCCAACCGACGGATGCAACTTTCGCGCCCGGGCGCAGCCATTGACCTTCCAACACCGGCTCGGTGGCGGATGTCGCCACCACAACTACATCCGCACCACGCACCGCTTGCTCGCGCGACATCGCCTTGCCGCCTACCTCGGCGGCAAGCTGCTCGGCTCGCTGCGGCGTGCGACTCCAAATGCGGATTTCCTCGAACTTACGGACGTGGGATAAGGCTTCAATATGCCGCCTGCCTTGTGCGCCTGCACCCAGGACCGCGAGAACCTTTACGTCCGGTGCGGCAACGGCATCGATATAGGCCGCAGTGACGGCTGCGGTTCGCATCTCGGTGATCAAGCGGCCATCCAGCGTCACCAACGGTTCCCCGGTTTCGGGTCTGAACAATACAATCGCCGCCATAACCGTCGGGAGATTTTTCTTGGCATTGTTCGGGTAGAAGGTGACGAGCTTGGCGCCCAAAGCATGCGCGCTTGCAGCCGGCATGCTTCCGAAAAAACCGCGGTGCGGCTGAACAGTCGACATTCGGCGGGGCGGTTGCTCGATTCGGCCGCGCGAGAAATCAATCATAGTCTGGCGCATCGCCGGAATCAGGTCCCGCATGCTTAGAACCTTGGTTATCGTTGCTTCATCTATAAAACGCATTTGTATCCTCTGGTTGCCGGAAGTCTTCATGGCGGGCGTTCTTGCTGCCCGGCCTTTGGCTATTCGGTAGTGTTAAAGCCGGGGATTATAGTAGTTGTCGGAAAGTATTGCGGATAAATGGCGCAAATGTGCTGCGTTTCCCGCGCATTTTTGGGACCTTCGCTCATGTCGAATGAATATCTGTTTTAAATTCCAACCCAGCCGGCAGATGAAATAATTGACATTAGTTTCCAAGGAAACTATAGTTAAGCCGTTTCCAAAGAGACTTATGCAATGAAAAAGACAATTCCCACTGACGCCAGCGCGCTCGAAAACCATATTGGTTTCTGGTTACGTTTCGTATCGAATCAAGTTTCCGGCCGCTTTGAAAACTTGTTGGCCGCACACGACGTCAAAGTCACTGAATGGGTGGCATTGCGCGTACTTTACCAACGCAAACATACGACCCACGCCGAGTTGATTGATGCTCTCGGGATGACCAAAGGAGCCGCCTCCAAGGTCATTACAAAGCTTGAAAGCAAGGGATTGGCTGAACGGAGCCCAGCCAAGGACAGCGCACGCGAACAGGAGCTTTGCCTTACCAAAGCAGGAAATGAATTGGTGCCGATATTGGCGGCCGTCGCCGATGAAAACGACGCCCATTTTTTTGGGCATCTATCCGAGAATCAGCGACAAGGATTAATCAATCTAATGAAAGATTTGGTCAGTCATCACCAACTTAAACAAATACCAACCGAGTAACCCCAATAGGAAAAAAATCATGGAACAAGCAATCGAGTCGGTTATCCGAGAAACACTTAGCGCGTCCAACGGAGGCCGGATTCATTTCGGACAAGTCGTCGGAAACTTGATCGGCGCCGGAGTCGAGTCATACAACGTCGACTATCGCGCATGTCGCGCGACTTATTACATGCCTTGCGGCGAAACGCTTACCCTAGATTTGGAGGCGCCGGAGATCGACATTGCCATGGATTTTTCGGCAACCGCAATTAAGCAGGCGATTCTCGGAGCCCAGAGCGGAGAGGTCATGTATCCGGAATTCAAGAAGTTATCGCAGGCAGCGGGGTGTATTGGTTACACCGTGTGGATTTCCGGCCGCCATGTGAGCTATTACGGTCGAAATGGCGAAACTCATATTGAGCAATTTCCTAGTTGATTTGAGCTGACGTCGGATTTTGACCATGTTTATCAGGCCCAGTTCTTATCTGTTGTTCGATGTTGTCATTTGTGGGTGTGCGAATGAAATTAGGCGTGAGCCAAGATTCTAGGGCTGCTAACTACCCGGATTCCACTACGCTGCTCCGGGCTGCTTGCTAGAATTCTAGGCGTTGGAGCCTATGCTGACGATTACGTAGATATGATTAGCGCAGCGTAATCGTATGAATGCATTTGATCAATAATGCCTCCGATTACGCTACGCTAATCGGAGCTACGCGGGCTGATGGGCAGAAAAGCGTTGCCCATCCTACAAGGCTGAGCTCCATTTAGTTGTTCATGCTGTTAGCGATAGCGGATACATCGGGAGAGCTTTGGTAAGCATCTCCGCGAGAGCCAAAGGAAATTAGAACGATTTTTTTCGATCGAACGTCGGGGAAGTACACCAGTCGATCATCACCCATTCGACATCGCCAAAGGCCGCCGAGATTACCGGTAAGCGGCTTTATCGAATCTCCACATACTTCGATTGGTGAAGCTGAAATTTTTCCTATCGCCTCAAGAATACGCCCTTGTTTCTTACGGTCGACCTTGGCGATTGACTTCACGAATTCATGAGAAAAACCGATATACCAGTCTGGCTGAGCGTGACTAAATAATAGATGCGATTCCGGGGCGTAGCTTTCGTCTAAGTTGAGTTGAGCTTGCTTGAAAGCGTAGAAAATCGCTGGGGGGATGTTTCGTTCCCAAAACTCTGAGAGGATTTCGCCAATATCAGATCGATTTCCGAAAGTAGTAATGTGCTCTTCACCGAATTTTACTACTAGATCCTAGGCGCCGTATCTCTTCTTTCGTGAGAACCGCTGATGACGTTTGAGCAAGCCCAAAGAGCTTGCTTTTTAGCGCATCACGCTCATTCAATGTGTCGTGACCATCAATGTGGTCAGGGCTCAAAAAGCATTCAGGGGCAAAGAATACAATAAGCGGCCAAAGAAGCACGGTGAACACGAATGGAAGCATTGGGCCGGAACACGAGAAGGTGCCGTGCATGAGTGCTGCACCTGCAAGGAGAAAACCTACGGTGAAATATGAGATCAGATATTCCATACGCGGATCCTTATAGTTGCCAACGTAATATATACAACATCAGTTGTCGTATAAAAAAATCGTGTTGTCGTATATTTTTCATAATTTTTTCTATTTTATTGTCTTAATTTTATTTTGCTCAGGCAGGCAGGATAAGGTGGCAAACACGACATGTCGGGGAAGCGGAATTGTAATCTGTTTTATAGCGTGCCGGCTATGACGACATTTGGGTGATTTAATTTCTCGATTTTTGGTGTCGGCGAAAACAGGTGTTCCCTGTATTATTGCTCATATTCTTGTTTTTCGAGCTGATGTAACAGCGGCAATAACGCTGGAATATCCGTCTGGATAATGCTCCATAAAGTGTCATTATCAATGCCGAGATAACCGTGAATTAACCGGTTTCGGGTGGCGATAATCATCCGCCAGGGAATTTGCGGGTTATTTTGGCGGACTTCATCGGGAATATGCGTGGCGGCTTCACCGATTAATTCCAGGTTGCGCACGGTGGCATCGTAGTTTAAGCCGCTAACGATAAATCGCTGTTGGTCAAAGCCATCGGTATAACTGAGTACCTTTTCGGCGAAAATTATCATGTCGTCCAGATAAAAACGCCATTCGCGCGCTACCGGTTCAGACATTGATGGCTTCCCGTTCGACAAATGGACGCAATTCAGGGCGCAATGCCTTTTCTGTGACCAGATCGACCGGACAGCCTAACTGGTCTTCGAGGTAGAACTGCACGCCAAAATAACGCGCCGAGGTGGCGGGTCCGTCAAATCCAACCAAAATATCCACATCGCTATTTTCACTGGCTTCATCACGTGCGGTTGAACCGAATAAGGCCATTTGGGTAACACCAAACTGCTGGGCCAATACGGGTTTTATTTTTCTGAGTATGGCTAAGACATTGTTGCGTTTCATGGTGATTTTTCTGTGAAGGATGCCGGCTATCGAAAAACAGTTATAGCCAGTGTACCAAAA
This sequence comes from Methylobacter sp., assembly GCF_036845245.1. NCBI lineage: Bacteria > Pseudomonadati > Pseudomonadota > Gammaproteobacteria > Methylococcales > Methylococcaceae > Methylobacter > Methylobacter sp. Next base: position 74,028 of record NZ_DAIUEH010000003.1, on the reverse strand, counting down.
AATACGTGGCCGGCAGGGAAATATGAAAGATGCCCTGAAGTACGCCGATACGTGTTGTAAGTCAGGTTGGCAGAAGCGCTCTATAAAAGCCCAATACTATGTTAATATTGGCGTCTTGGATTTTTTATCGCCGCGCCAATGACTAAGCTTCCCCCCGCCCAATTAATCGACCGCTTCGGCAGAATTGTCGATTACCTGAGAATCTCGATTACCGACCGTTGTGACTTCCGTTGCCTGTATTGCATGGCTGAGGACATGACGTTCTTGCCGCGCGCGCAGGTTTTAACGCTGGAAGAGATTTATACGCTGGCGCGAGCATTCGCCGAATTGGGCGTGAAGAAAATCAGGATCACCGGCGGCGAGCCTTTGGTCAGGAAAGGCGCGTTGGGACTGATGCAAGATATCGGGCGCATTGAAAGCTTGAATGAGCTGGTGATAACGACCAATGGCTCCCAGCTTGAAACGATGGCGGCGTCTTTAAAAGAGGCGGGTGTCAAACGCATCAATATCAGCCTGGATACGTTGGATGCCGACAAGTTTAAAGCGATAACCCGGACCGGCGATTTGCACCAGGTGCTTAGAGGCATTCAGGCCGCCAAGCAAGCAGGGTTTGAGCGGATAAAGATCAATGCGGTTATCCTTAAAGACAGGAACCATCAGGAAGTCAACGACTTGGTTCGGTTCGCGGTCGATAACAGCATCGACATCAGTTTTATCGAGGAAATGCCGCTGGGTGTCGTCAGTCAGCATGACCGGGCCGATGCCTATTATTCGAGCGATTTGATCAAGGACGATTTGGCGGAGAATTTTACGTTAATCGCCACGCCTGAAAAAACCGGCGGGCCGTCGAATTATTTTAATGTGGCAGGCACACAAACCCGCGTCGGTTTTATTTCTCCGCACAGCGAGAATTTTTGCAGCACATGTAACCGGGTGCGCTTAACGGTTGAAGGGCGCTTGTTGTTATGTTTGGGCAATGAGCATTCGGTCGATTTAAAGCAAGTCATCAGGAGCAATCCGGGCGATATGACAGCGCTGAAACAGGCCATTGTTGACGCGATGTCGATCAAGCCGGAAAAACACGAATTCAATATCCACGAGCAGCCGGTTATATTGCGTTATATGAGTATGACGGGGGGCTGAAGGTCTGCGGCCCATGCGCTTCTTAACTCACCACGAAGACACGAAGAACACGAAGAAATAGAACTTCGTGCTCTTCGTGTCTTCGTGGTGATATGTTTTTAGTTTTAACGGCCTGCCGTTCCCCATTTCAGCATCATGATCTTTCGATCTTGATCGAATTTTTTACCAGAGGTTCCAAATGTCTTTCGCCCAGCTCGGTTTAGCCGACGAACTCCTTAAAGCCGTAGCCGATCAAGGCTATGTCACGCCGACTCCGGTGCAACAAAAAGCTATTCCATTAATCCTTGAAGGCAAGGATGTGTTGGCCGGTGCGCAAACCGGTACCGGAAAAACCGCCAGTTTTACTTTGCCGCTATTGCAACGATTGGCCGAAAATCATGATCCGCATCAAAAGCCGCGCCGTGTTCGCGCTCTGATTTTAGTGCCGACCCGTGAGTTGGCTGCGCAGGTCTATGAAAGCGTAAAAACTTACGGCGCACATTTGCCGTTCCATGCGGAAGCGGTGGTCGGCGGTGCGAGTATCGGCATACAGACCCGCCAATTACGCCGGGGTTGCGACATCGTCGTGGCGACGCCGGGGCGCTTGATAGACCATGTGCAGCAGCGCAATATCAATCTGTCCAACGTCGAAGTGCTGGTGCTGGACGAAGCGGACCGGATGCTCGATATGGGCTTTTTGCCTGATATTAAGCAAATTATGGCGCTGATACCCAAGAAGCGGCAGAGCTTGCTGTTTTCCGCGACAGTGCCTAATGCGATCAAATCGCTGGCCGCGCAGTTGTTGAACAATCCCGTTGAAGTCGAAGTCGCCAAGCAAAATGCCACGGCTGAGAATGTTTCTGAGCGGGTTTACGGCATCGACCGCGAGTACAAACGTGCATTATTGTCCTATTTGATCGGCAGCAATAACTGGAAGCAGGTGCTGGTTTTTGTACGCACCAAACACGGTGCCGATCGTCTGGAAAAACAGTTGATCGAGGACGGCATTCGTACGGCGGCGCTGCATGGCGATAAGACTCAAGGCGCGCGTAACAAAGCGCTGGAATATTTTAAAAACGGTAAGGTTTCAGTATTGGTTGCGACCGATATTGCTGCGCGCGGGCTGGATATTGACGACTTGCCGCATGTGGTCAATTTCGATTTGCCGCAAGTCCCGGAAGATTACATTCACCGGATCGGCCGTACCGGACGTGCCGGTTTAAGTGGTGAAGCTTTGTCTTTGGTGTGTCCCGAAGAAGCCTGGATGCTGGTGGAAATTGAGAAGCTGCTCAAGCGGCAAATTCCGCGTGTGGCTGATACCGGTTATGAACCTGTCTCGTTGAAGGTGATGGATGCGCCAAACAAGAACGCACCCAATAAAACGACCGGTAAAAAAGATATGCGACATACCAAGAAGCCGGCGGCTCGCAGTGCTAAACCAACGGTTCGTGGCGCTAAACAACCTGACAGTAAACGGATCGAATCCAGAGGCAAGGGAAGATCAGGCTCAAGAGGAAAAGCTTAAAATAAATAATGGCTTAAATGTCGAAGGTTATTCCTGAACCAATATCCAGGGTTTGACGACAACGGCCCATACTTCGGCATCCGCCTCAAGCCAGTCGATGGCCTGCTGATCGGATACCAGCGCAACTTGGTTGTTTTGCATCCATGACGCAACTTGGTCTTTATTGTCGATGGAAAACTGGTAGGCGACATCGACGAGATCCAGGCCTGATGCAACAAATACCGCAGAGCCATTGGCAAAAAAACGTTGCAGTTCTTTCCAGGCAATTTGCGATGTTTCCAGATTTACTTTTTCTTTGGTAATGTCGCAACCGTTTGATTCATTCATTGTTTTCTCTTTGTTGTATGCCGGTCATGTGTTATTTGCACATTTGCATGGCGTGGTTATCAGGTCAGCTGTTATTCTATAGCGAGCGATTATAAATTACTAAATCAAGAGAGATAAATCATGTCGTTTTTTGAGTCAATAACAAAGAAATCCAAGTTGAAAGCCGCTATCAAGCAAACAGCCGACGCTCGTAGCAGCGAAGGCCATACCGCCGATCAACTGTTTAAAAAGGTCTATCAGGATTATGCCGAAGTCGTCGCTAACGAGCCGTTGATTGCTGAGGCTTTATATAATTGGGGGCTCGCTTTATTGCATCAGGCGAGAACCAAGTCGGGCGGGGCGGCAGCCGATCTTTACCAGGATGCCATTGCTAAGTTCTCCTTTTGCCTGACTCTGGAGCCCGCCTATCTTGGCGCAGCATTGGATGGCGGCGTTGCTTATATGGAATTGGCTCGGGTTAAAGCGGTTAATCCTGATGATAGTTTATATGGAAAGGCCAAAAGCTATTTTGAAAAAGCCAATGCGATTCAGGCCGGAGCGGCTTCATATAATGTGGCTTGCATCTATGGTTTGCGGGGCGAGAAAGAGGGCTGCTTGAACGCGTTGGAAATCTCTAAAAACAAGGGCTATTTGCCGGTCTCCGCCGATATTTTTGCTGATCCGGATCTTGATCGCGTTAAAAATCAGGATTGGTTTATCGATTTTATGGAATCTTTAAATAAAAAGCCGGAAGTGGTTGCCAAGATTAGCGAAGCCGTTGTTGAAAATACGGCCGCGAATGAAAAAGTCGAGGTTATTGCTGATGAGTTGGTAAAGGAGAAAGCTGAAGTTGAAGACACTGCCGCAGAGGATGCAATTACAAATGAAGAAACGGACGTTGTGGTGGATGACGCGGATGTTACCCCATTCAAAGCGGCCGCTGATTATACGGCTGTAGTCGATGAAGATGCGCCGGAGAATAAGAAAGTTGATGCGGGCGAAACAATGGAAAAAAGTTAACTGGTTCTGTACCGATAAGGTTATGGATTAATCGGATAGCATGCCGCTAATAAAGTTTGCATTTTAGCTAATCCCAGTTTTCGGGTGAGTTCAATATTATGTTGCGGAATGTTTTCCGGATCAGGATATTCGGCTACGGCCTGTTCTATGCTGGTTTCCCGCAACAGGTGCAGCATGGGGTAGGGGGAGCGGTTGGTATAATTGCTCGCATCGTATTGATCGCTGCCTTGGAAGCAATAATCGGGATGGAAACTTGCCAATTGGTAAGTGCCCTCATAACCTTGTTCAGTTAACAGTGATTCGGCGATTTCAACAAAATCCAGGTAGTCATCGAATTCTGAAAATGCTTCGGCATAAATCAATAGTGTGGTTTCAATATCGGTTTCGGTATTCAGCCGCTCGCATTCATCCATCAGGTGCAGCAGGCATTGTTCAAGTTCTCTGTCGTGATTGACGCTGAAATAAATGCTGCCTCGTTCCAGTTCTCGCTTTGCGAACGGACAGATGCCGTATTCAATGATGACGGATTTCAACCATGCCTGTGTTGCTGCTTTAACTTCGTGGTCTGGAAGGGTTTTAGAAATCATGGTTTTTGACCGGTTGAAACAAAAAAGCCCCGTTATACAGGGGCTTTTCGGGTGACGCAAGTTACATCATTATTTATGACTGATGCCGGCCGCGATTCTTTTTTCTCTTTCTTCGCTGGCTTTTTCGATTTTTGAAAAGACCCGGAGTATATCGGTCGAGGACAGGATGCCGACCAGTTTGTTGTCTTTATCAACGACGGGCAATGCCCCGACTTTATTTTCGGCCATTTTTGCGGCCGCTTCCGATGCATAAGTGTCAGGGCTGACGGTTATGACGCCCCGGTGCATGATATGCTGCACTTTTTTCGGGACCACATGAAGTTCTGACGTGCCTGTGCCGGTTGCTGCTTCAATTGCATTAGAGTTACTTTTGGGGCCCAGCGCTTTGTACAGGTCTCGGTCGGATACAATGCCAATAACTTTGCCTTTTTCAACGACGGGTAAGTGACGAATTCTTTCGTAATGGATCAAGAAAAACACACGATCAATCAAATCGTGTTGCTCGACTGTAAATACTTTTGACGTCATTAAATCTTCAACACGCATTATTATTCCCCTCTATATAAATAAACCGACTAAGAATAAGGAAATAAACGTATTTTTACAAGAGATAAAATTTGATGTGTTATAAAATAATCAGTCATGCTTTTGTTTGGTTTTGCCGGTCGGCTTAAGTTAACCGACCTACGCGAGCTGTTATGTTAGAGTCTAAATCTGTCCTAGCGACACAATGGAGTTAGTTATGCGCATTATCCTGTTAGGGAGTCCTGGTTCCGGTAAAGGAACTCAAGCTCAGTTTATTACTGAAAAATACGCCATTCCACAAATTTCAACGGGTGATATGTTGCGCGCCGCGGTGCGGGAAGGGACGCCATTGGGCGTTGAAGCAAAAAAAGTGATGGATGCCGGTGGCCTGGTCTCCGATGACATTATTTTAGGGTTGATTAAAGAGCGTATTATTCAAGCCGATTGTGCTAACGGCTTTTTGCTGGATGGTTTTCCTCGCACTATTGCGCAGGCTGAAGGTCTGAACGAAATGGGCATTAGCATTGATACGGTTATTGAAATCGTGGTCGAAGATGAGGAAATTGTAAAACGCATGGCGGGCAGAAGGGTGCATTTACAATCCGGACGCACTTATCATATTGAGTTTAATCCGCCTAAAGTTGACGGACTTGATGATGTGACCGGGGAGACTTTGATTCAGCGCGATGATGATAAAGAAGAAACCGTACGTAAACGACTCAGTGTTTATCATGAACAGACTAAACCTTTGGTCGGTTATTATTCAGCGCCAGGGCAGCAGGTCAAATTCAGTTCGATAGCCGGAGTCGGCAGTGTCGATGAAATCACCAAAAAAGTTTTTGCGGTTTTAGGGTAAGCGTTTTGTACCTCGGAGAAGTGCCTACCGGACATGACAGTCAAAAATATTTCGTGATCATTGTTATTTAAATTTCAGAATAAAAGGTTTTAAAGTTAATGATAAAGAAAGTTGTAGTTTTATCGATCGGCATATCAGGTTACATTGACATGCTATCGGTGCGTACACCTGTTTCAGCTATACAGAAGAGTAGATAAGATGACCAAGTTATATAACGTTGCTGTGGTTGGCGCTACCGGTGCGGTGGGTGAAGCCATGCTGTCCATTCTGGAAGAGCGCAATTTCCCTGTCGGCGAGGTTTATGCCTTGGCCAGCAGTAATTCCGTGGGTAAAAGAATTCCTTTTAAAGGCAGGTCTTTGGCCGTGCAGGATTTGGCTACCTTCGATTTTTCAAAGGCGCAAATCGGTTTGTTTTCTCCTGGGGCATCCGTTTCGGCGGAATATGCACCAAAGGCCGCGGCAGCCGGCTGTATTGTTATCGATAACACCTCGCAGTTTCGCTATGACGATGATATTCCTCTGGTGGTACCCGAGGTCAATCCGGAAAAAATAGCCGATTATAAAAATCGCGGCATTATTGCTAATCCTAATTGTTCAACCATTCAGATGTTGGTGGCATTAAAGCCGATTTACGATGCGGTTGGGATTGAGCGGATTAATGTGTGTACCTATCAGGCCGTTTCCGGTACCGGTAAAGAAGCCATAGAAGAGCTGGTTAAGCAAACGACTAGCCTGCTTAATATGCAGCCCATTAAAACGAGTGTCTATCCTAAACAGATTGCGTTTAACGTGTTGCCTCAGATCGATGTATTCATGGACAACGGCTACACCAAGGAAGAAATGAAGATGGTTTGGGAAACCCAAAAAATCCTGGGTGATCACAGTGTCTTGGTTAACGCAACCGCAGTGCGGGTTCCGGTTTTTTACGGACATTCCGAGGCCGTGCATATTGAGACTCGCAAAAAAATCGATGTGGCTACAGTAAGAGCTCTGCTTGAGCAGGCTCCCGGTGTAACGGTTATGGACGAACGTAAAGACGGCGGTTATCCGACAGCGGTAACCGATTCATCAGGGAATGACGATGTATTTGTAGGGCGTATACGGGAAGACATATCGCATCCTCAAGGAATTGATCTTTGGGTGGTGGGTGATAACGTTCGCAAAGGCGCAGCGCTAAACAGTGTGCAAATAGCGGAAGTTCTGGTAAAAAAATACATCTAGACTAAGCTTGTCTACATATTTGACGGGATGCGGTAAGAGGCTGTGGTAACTATTGTGAAGAAGGGCAAGGTGCGTAATTTAACTAAAACTTTAGCGGTTGTATCGTTACTGGCACCGGTTAGTGGTCACACTTTAGGCATTGGTGAGATTAAATTGCGTTCGGCTCTTAATCAAAATTTGGATGCCGAGATTGCGTTAACATTGTCGGGTGAGAGTGTATCGGATATCAAGGTAAACTTGGCTCCAGTTGAAAAATTCGATCAGGCCGGCGTGGCCTGGAACTATTTTCTGTCGAAAATTAAATTTGAAACCATTGCCCAATCTAATGGAACGACAGTCATTAAGCTGACTTCGAAGGAAGCGTTAAAAGAACCTTTTTTGGATTTTTTGCTCGAAGTAAGCTGGCCCAAAGGTAATTTATATCGCGAATTTACCGTATTGGTAGATCCTCCTTCAGTTTATAACCAAGCAACGGCTCCCGTTTCAACCGGCACTGAAAGTTATGTACAGCCGACAGCCGCTACGCCTCAACGTCAATCGCATGCAAATGGACAAGACAGTGAAGACGAATATGGACCTACACTTGGCAATGATACGCTTTGGAGCGTGGCTGAACGGGCACGAGGGCAGAGTGATGTTTCCATAGAGCAAATGATGATTGCGATTTATGAAGCAAATCCTCATGCATTCTATAAAGGAAATGTCCATGCCTTAATGTCTGGAAAGATGCTGAGGATCCCTGAAAGAGAAGCCGTTGTAAAATTATCACGAAATCAGGCATTAGCAGAATTTAACCGGCATACACAAGCCTGGAAAAATCACTCGGCTCCTAGTGTTCACATTGACGCAGCAAGTGAAAAGCCGGTCGATAATCAGTTAACTCTGCTGGCCCCGACTAAAGCAGCGGTCGCTGATCGTGCCGTTGTAGCATCGGTGAATGAACAGACAAGTGTTAAAAAGAAAGCGGCTAATACATCGGAGGTCGTGACAGGTAAAGCTGAGGCGAGTGCAAGTGAGGCTGTGCCGACGGATAGCGCAATACAGAGCAAAATAGCGGAACTGGAAAAACAGTTGGCGATGATGCAGGAATTGATTGCTCTAAAGGATCAACAGCTGGCGGCTTTGCAAAATCAGCCTCGGACAAATCCCGTTGTCCAAGAGCAAGCAGCGCCGGAAGAGGTCGTACCGGCCAAACCTGCGGCCCAAGTAACGCCAACTCCTCAACCAACTGAGTCAAGGCCCGGCGAAGTTACGACAGTCAAACTTGAAGCCCAAGTAGCACCAACCCCTCAACCAGCCGAGCCAATACCAAACGAGGTTGTGGCAGCCAACCCCGCGAATCAATTATCCCCTGTTCCGCAGCAAACAGCTGCTCAGCCGCCGGTACAGCCAATAAAGCCGGCAGTTCAACCGGAACCTGAAGCCGGCAGCTTATTCGATCCTTACTATCTGGGGGTAGGCGGTGTCGGGTCGGCAATTTTTGCATTGATTGGATGGCTTTGGTGGCGAAAACGCAAAGTTGAGGAGGAAACGAATACAGAGAGTATGTTCGCCTCTTCTATTATAATTAAAGTGCCTGAAGCCGATGAAAGTCTTTCGGTGCCGCTGGTCGAAGATAGTACAACTCATGATGTCGGTACAATAGGCGAAAGTTCTTTCTTAAGTGAATTTACACCGAGTGATTTTGATTCATTTGATACAGATCAAGGGGAAATTGATCCTATATCCGAGGCTGATGTGTATCTTGCTTATGGTCGTTATCAGCAGGCCGAAGAATTAATACGGCAGGCTATTAAAGACCAGCCGAATCGCGATGAATGTAAACTGAAGTTGCTGGAAATTTTTTATGCTAACGAAAGCAAAGCGGCTTTTGAAGCTTATGCCAATGAATTGGTAGCGGTAGGTAAACGGAATGAGGTTGATTTTTGGGAAAAAGCGTCCGAGATGGGGCGTGAAATTTGTCCTGATTCGCCATTATTTTCTTTTGGGAATGATCTGTTTGCAGTAGCTGACAAGACATACGTTGAAAGTAATGATGAAGTTAAGGAATCCTTTGAGGCGGAGCAAGGTGTTATAGCGTCCAGTACTGTTGCGGATAAGTCGCCAGGAATCCAGATAGAGGAAATTGATTTCGACTTAAGTTCGTTCTCAATGGATAGCAAAGAATCCGATGAGGCGGAGCAAGGAGTTATAGCGTCGAGCATTGTGACGGATAAGTCGTCAGGAATCCAGATAGAAGAAATTGATTTCGACTTAAGCTCGTTCTCAATGGATAGCAAAGCATCCGATGAGGCGGAGCAAGGAGTTATAGCGTCGAGCATTGTGACGGATAAGTCGTCAGGAATCCAGATAGAAGAAATTGATTTCGACTTAAGTTCGTTCTCAATGGATAGTAAGGAGTCCGATGAGGCGGAGCAAGGTATTATAGCGTCGAGCATTGTGACGGATAAGTCGCCAGGAATTCAGATAGAAGAAATTGATTTTGACTTAAGCTCGTTCTCACTGGATAACAAAGCATCCGATGAGGTAGAGCAAGATGTTATAGCGTCCAGTACTGTTGCAGATAAGTCGTCAGGAATCCAGATAGAAGAAATTGATTTCGACTTAAGCTCGTTCTCAATGGATAGCAAAGCATCCGATGAGGCGGAGCAAGGAGTTATAGCGTCGAGCATTGTGACGGATAAGTCGTCAGGAATCCAGATAGAAGAAATTGATTTCGACTTAAGCTCGTTCTCAATGGATAGCAAAGCATCCGATGAGGCGGAGCAAGGAGTTATAGCGTCGAGCATTGTGACGGATAAGTCGTCAGGAATCCAGATAGAAGAAATTGATTTCGACTTAAGTTCGTTCTCAATGGATAGTAAGGAGTCCGATGAGGCGGAGCAAGGTATTATAGCGTCGAGCATTGTGACGGATAAGTCGCCAGGAATTCAGATAGAAGAAATTGATTTTGACTTAAGCTCGTTCTCACTGGATAACAAAGCATCCGATGAGGTAGAGCAAGATGTTATAGCGTCCAGTACTGTTGCAGATAAGTCGTCAGGAATCCAGATAGAAGAAATTGATTTCGACTTAAGCTCGTTCTCAATGGATAGCAAAGCATCCGATGAGGCGGAGCAAGGAGTTATAGCGTCGAGCATTGTGACGGATAAGTCGTCAGGAATCCAGATAGAAGAAATTGATTTCGACTTAAGCTCGTTCTCAATGGATAGCAAAGCATCCGATGAGGCGGAGCAAGGAGTTATAGCGTCGAGCATTGTGACGGATAAGTCGTCAGGAATCCAGATAGAAGAAATTGATTTCGACTTAAGTTCGTTCTCAATGGATAGCAAAACATCAGATGAGGCGGAGCAAAATTTTACTGCTCCCAGTATCTTATTAGAGATGCCATCGGAGACGCCGCTGAACGCCAAATCTCAGGAATTCGAATCGTATGAATTTAATATTAGTTCCAATAATACAGATACAAAAGAAACCGGGAATATTGATTTTTCTGCGGATAAGACATTAGATTTTAATGATGATTTTGGCAGCGATTTTGACTTTGATTTTGATTTGGACCTGCCACTAACAACAAGCGGGCAATATGATGAATTTGGTGTTTCTGATCTCACCGATATGGACGAGTTGGAAACGAAGCTGGATTTGGCAAAAGCCTATGTCGATATGGGCGATGCAGTTGCGGCCAAAGATATTGCTAAAGAAGTACTTGAGCAAGGTACAATGGAGCAAAAAAAGACTGCCCAGGCATTGCTTGACGAGTTGGACTAAAATCGGTTTTTGCACCCATAAAAAAAGCCCTTTAAGGGCTTTTTTTATGGGTTTAGCATTTGCCGAGATTTGCCAGGATGAATTTTTGGTGGCGTGTAAAATTTAAGGTGCATTGCTGAAGCGTCAGAAAGTGTTGATACGCATCGGCATAATTATTGGTGAATAACAGACAGCTTTCCAGTGCATTTGCCGGTTGTTGGATATCCATTAGGCCGCAAAAACTCACCGAGCCATTCAATTTATGCGTAATTTCTTGGGCAAGGTCGTACTGCTTGTTTCCCAGTGCATTTTTAATGTCAATGACTTGCAAAGGAAGTTCTTCGAACAGTTTTTCAAAAAGGGTCAACGTAAGGCGCTGGTTATTTTTGGTTTTACTCTGGATTATTTGGATATAATCCAGAGCTAAAGCCTTTGTTTGCCAAAGGTCTATAATCTCGTTGAGCTGTTGCTCTGTTATAGGTCCAGTCAGGCTATCATCAAATGCAGTTGGACCTTGTTGATTATTCCAGGAATCTTTTATCGGATTAATAATAATGACCGGTGTTTTACTGTTTCTACCGGCAGGGTCTTTGATCTGGCCGATAAGCTCCGACTGCATTGATGACGGAAATACGATTTCAGATGTGGGGAGGGTCGCTGCCGAAGAAACTGATTCGTCCGAGCAGTCTACAGTGGAGTCAATGAGTATCAGGTCGAATTGAGTCGTTTCAATGCGCATTAAAATATCATCGTGTTGGGTAGCTACAATAATATTCTGGCGTCGGTGTTTCAATGATGAATGATTAACATCGATATTGCCGGTCATTAATACAATAAACTGTTTAGGTTGCTTTGGTTTCGATGGCATTTTATTTTCCCCTAAGGAGTTGTTGCTTTGATTCGAAGTTGCATATAGCCATCAAGAGCATTGTCGCGGAGTGATTTAATGGTTATGGTAAAAAGTTATGTATGTAATGAGTGTCGGTTTTTTGGCGGCTTCATTTCCTAAGGCTGCAATTCTTCGTATGTCTTTACTTCACTATTTGAGGTCAAGTAATTGATACTTGGCGTAGTTAATTATTAACATTTATAAGCATTCCTATCTTATTCTTTTAAAAGGATCTTTTTTCTTGTATGATTTGATTTTAGGATGTTGATCAATGATAGCATTCAGCTGTTTGTTAGTATTATTTACAGATGTAAGTGGATTTTTTAATAGTTTGTTTCTACACGTATTATTATTCTATGGTCTTTAAATTGCTTAATTAATGATTAAAAATTAAAGGGTTTGTAACATGGCTGAGCTTGAGCAAGAAAGCGGTGAAGGAAAATCGTCTCCTAAAAAACTGATCATCATGATTGTCGCGGCAGTAATTTTATTAGCAGCGGGTGGCGGTGTCACTTTCTTCCTTATGAAAGGGGATTCATCTAAAAGCGAAAAAGCTGAGCATGTTGATGAAGCCGAAGCAGCTCATGCAGAAAATCTCTATTTTGATATGAGCAAGCCTATTGTTGTCGATTTTCCGAAGGGAGCGACAGTCCAACACGGACGGATTACAGTATCTATATTGGTTGAAGGCGCTGAAACTATTGAGATTCTGAAAAAAAATGAACCTATGATACGCAATAATCTGTTGATGCTGATTGGTGCGCAGGATCCGGCTAATTTGAATACTCGTGAAGGAAAGGAGATGTTAGGTAAGGCCATGTTAGATGATGTAACTGCCGTTTTAGTAAAAATGGCAGGCAAGGGGCAGGTTAAAGAGATATTTTTTACTTCATTTGTAATGCAATAACATGAGTGATTTACTCTCGCAGGCAGAAATCGATGCACTGCTAAACGGTGTTAGCGACGGAGATATTGAAACAGAGGATGATTCCGAGTTTTTTTCTGAGACGGGCACTGAAGAATTTTATGAAAAAGGCGTTGTTAGAGAGTATGACTTTGCCAGTCAGGAAAGAATTGTTCGTGGTCGTATGCCGACCCTGGAAATGGTTAATGAACGGTTTGCCAGGTTTATCCGTATTTCCTTATTCAACTTTCTACGTCGTTCGGCAGAAATTTTTATATCGGGCATTCAGGTCCAAAAATTTTCTGAGTATATACAAGGTCTGCTGGTCCCGACCAATTTAACAATTGTTCGATTTAATCCGTTGCGCGGTAAAGCATTGATAGTTATCGATCCGCGTCTGGTGTTCACAGTGGTCGACAATTTTTTCGGTGGTGCAGGACAATTTTACAATCAGACCGAAGGACGGGAATTTACACCGACTGAGATGCGCGTAGTTCGGATAATCATTGATATGATTTTCAAGGATTTGAAGGAAGCCTGGAAGCCGGTTATGGAACTTGACTTTGAATATGTCGGTGCAGAAATTAATCCACGGTTTGCGAACATTATCGGGCCTGGAGAGATTATTGTAATCTCTACCATTCATGTTGAGCTGGAAGGCGGTGGCGGCGACGTCAACATCGCTATGCCCTATGCAATGCTTGAACCAATCCGGGAATTGTTGGATGCAATCAGTAGCGATAGTGGCGAGGTTGATGGTGGTTGGCAGGCTGCCTTGCGTGGAGAAGTGCTGAGAGCGGAGGTGAGTATAAATAGTCTTCTGGTCGAAAAAAGCATGACTATAAGGGACGTTATGCGGTTAAAAAAAGGCGACGTAATACCTATTGATATGCCGGAAACAGTGATTCTTAAAGCGGAAGGAATTCCTGTGTTTGAAGGTAAAGTCGGCATATCGGACGGTAATTATGCAATACAAATTATCGATAAAGTAAGGTCTTGAACCAACCTGACGCGCTTTAGGCTTTGATTATAACAATATTAAGTTGGGAAAGAAGATGAGTGAATATCCAAATGCACCTGAAGATGGGGAAACGATTGATGATTTCGAGGCTGCTGCATTTCAGGAATTTAATAATCAGTTTGAAGATAAAAGATCGTCTTCAGCCGCAAGTGATGAGATCAATCTTGATGTTATTTTGGATGTTCCCGTTACTATTTCTATGGAAATAGGTCGGACACAGATTAATATCAGAAATCTTTTGCAGTTAAATCAGGGCTCGGTTGTTGAGTTGGAGCGTTTTGCCGGAGAGCCTCTTGATGTACTGGTAAACGGCACACTGATCGCGCATGGTGAAGTGGTGGTGATCAATGATAAATTCGGTATTCGCTTAACCGACGTGATAAGTCCATCGGAACGTGTTAAAAGATTAGCCTAATGCCTAAAAAAATGATCGTCGCGTGGTTGATGTTCTGGTGGTTCCCTGCCTGTTTTGCTGTGACGGGAGCCGACGTTCCAAAACAGACAGTCAGAACGATTTCTTCCGGTGATATGCTCCATTGGAGTGTTGGACTGCTGATAGTCTTAGGCATGTTTTTTCTCTGTGTATGGGGAATGCGTAAGTTAAGTGGAGTCTCTGTCAGCGGTGCGGAAAAAATGCGCATTGTGGGTGGCTTGTCGTTAGGTATGCGGGAAAAAATCATTTTGCTCCAAGTCGGAAAAAAACAGCTTATTTTGGGTGTAACGCCGGGACGTATAGACGCTTTGCATGTGTTGGAGGGCGACGATTGCTTGAGCAGCAGCGAGCCGTCGTCTATCGCTAAAGACAGCGGATTTAGTGCAATTGTGAAACAAGTAATGAAAGGACGCTCTGATGCATAAAAGCATTTTGTTTCAGTTGCTGATTATTACCACTGCCTTTTTGTTGATCGAAACACCCGCTTATGCCGCAGCGGGGATTGAAGCCGTTACTGTTACTGCGGGCAAGCAAGGTGCGCAGACTTATTCGGTAACAATCCAGATTTTGGCGTTAATGACGTTGTTAACCGTGTTGCCGGCACTGTTGTTGACCATGACTTCATTTACCCGAATCATGATTGTGCTAAGTTTGTTACGAACGGCTTTAGGTACCGGACAGGCGCCGAGTAATCAGGTGTTGTTAGGTTTATCCATGTTTTTGACTATTTTCATTATGATGCCGGTTTTTGACAAGGTGAATGCCGAAGCTGTCCAGCCTTATCTGGAAGACAAGATCGATGTGAGTGTCGCGATCGAAAAGGCTTCGGAGCCATTCAGGCAATTTATGCTAAAACAGACTAGAGAGGCTGACCTGGCATTATTTATCAGGATTTCCGGCAATGCAGAGCTGGAGTCAGCCGAAAATGTGCCGTTTTCATTATTGCTGCCGGCATTTGTAACCAGTGAGTTAAAAACAGCATTTCAAATAGGCTTTCTGATTTTCTTACCTTTTTTGATTATCGATTTGGTCGTTGCCAGTGTACTGATGTCAATGGGCATGATGATGTTGTCGCCAATGATTATTTCCCTCCCATTTAAAATAATGTTGTTTGTTCTTGCTGACGGCTGGTCTTTGATCATGGAAATGTTGGCGGCAAGTTTTTATGTTAGCTGATAGCGACTCAAGGTAAGTTATGGTACCGGAAACTGTTTATATGGTTGGACAGGAAGCGATGATTGTTGCGATCAAGCTGACTGCGCCGGTGTTATTGCCGTCTTTGGCAGTAGGCTTGATTATCGCGATGTTTCAGGCGGCCACCCAAATTAATGAGGCGACGTTGACATTTGTACCCAAGGTAATCGTCATCGGCCTGGTTTTGATGATTATGGGGCCGGGAATGCTGCAAATGTTTCTTGATTATTTCCAGGGTTTGATCAGGGATATTCCTCATTTAATTGGTTGAACTTTGAATTTTACCGAAGCGCAGATTCTCAACCAGGCGGCATTATTTATATGGCCGTTAATGCGTATTAGTGCCATGTTTGTATCCGTGCCGTTGTTTAGCATTCGAGCCGTACCGGCCCGGGTCCGGCTGATTCTTTCGGTCGCAATAACGCTGGTTGTCATGCCTTTGCTTCCCCCTTTGCCGGCTGTTGAGATGTTTAGCTACACCGGATTTATGATGGCTATTGCGCAGATTATGATCGGTTTAACGAGCGGTTTTATTCTACAGTTGGTTTTTGCCGCGATCGTTTTTGCTGGGCAAGGCGTCGCTTTAAGCATGGGCTTGGGTTTTTCGATGATGGTCGATCCGCAAAGCGGGGAGCAGGTGCCTGTGGTCGCGCAGATCTATACAGTGACCACTACATTAATTTTTATCAGTTTAGATGGACACTTGTTGTTGATACAAATGCTGCTGGATAGTTTTAGAACTTTGCCTA
Organism: Methylobacter sp.; assembly: GCF_036845245.1. Taxonomy (NCBI): domain Bacteria; kingdom Pseudomonadati; phylum Pseudomonadota; class Gammaproteobacteria; order Methylococcales; family Methylococcaceae; genus Methylobacter; species Methylobacter sp. The sequence continues at coordinate 57,926 of NZ_DAIUEH010000003.1, read as the reverse complement.
TTGGTCTTAACAGTATCGATACGGCGGGTATATGGTCGATTCTCTTGTGGAGCAGCCGGATGTTTGCGGGCGGCTTATTGTTATCGATGCCTGTTATTGCCAGTTTGTTGTTGGTCAATGTTATTTTTGGCGTGGCGGCCAGAGCGGCACCGCAGTTGCAAATTTTTTCAGTGGGATTCCCGGTAACCTTGATGTTGGGATTATTGTTGGTTTGGCGAACCTTGCCTGATGTGCTGGATCAGTTTTCCGGCATGTTGACGGATGCCTACGACTTGATCGGGCAGTTGCTGCGACTATAGATTATGGCTGAAGATTCAGATCAAGAAAAAACAGAAGAACCTACCGGTAAGCGTTTAGAAGACGCCAGGAAAAAAGGTCAGATCGCCCGCTCCAGAGAGCTTAATACGTTTGCTATCCTGATAGCTAGCGCAACATTGTTGCTTATGCAGGGAGAGAAAATCGGTAAGGGATTATTGGAGATGATGCGGACTGAGTTTCAATTAAGCCGTGCAACCATTTTTGACCCGCTGAGCCTCATGCTGCACCTTAAGCAGGTAATGATGGATGGTCTGATGCTGATTGCGCCGTTCTTCGCGCTGACCGTCGTTATCGCCATTATCGCCCCCATATCATTGGGCGGCTGGATATTTAGCTGGGAGGCTATTTCTCCGAAACTGGAAAAATTAGATCCCATCAAGGGCATACCCCGGCTGTTTGCCGTTCGGGGATTGGTGGAGATGCTCAAAGCGTTATTGAAGATTTTATTGGTTTTTGCTGTCGCAGTGGCTTTGTACCGATCCTATATAAATGAATTGCTCGGCCTGGGCACTGAGCACATGGAGCAATCGGTCGCCCATGCGCTAAACATCATCGGCATGTGCTTTTTGCTGCTTAGCGCCTCATTGATATTAATTGCGATGATTGACGTGCCCTATCAGTTGTGGGATCACAGCAAGAAGCTGAAAATGACTTTGCAGGAAATCAAGGACGAGCATAAAGATTCCGAGGGTAGTCCCGAAGTGAAGGGACGGCAGCGCAGGATGCAAATGGATATGGCGCAAAATCGTATGATGGCGGAAGTGCCGAAAGCCGATGTTATTGTTACTAATCCCAGCCATTATGCAGTGGCTTTAAGATATGATCAAAACTCAAACAGCGCGCCGACACTGGTTGCTAAAGGTGTCGATTTGATAGCCGCACAGATTCGCAACGTAGCGATAGGCGCAGATGTGCCGCTGGTGGCGTCGCCGCCTTTAGCCCGGGCTTTGTATTATTCGACTGAGTTGGATAGAGAGATACCGCAGGGGCTTTATTTAGCGGTGGCGCAAATACTTGCCTATGTCTATCAGCTAAAATCGGCACAGAAAAATGACTGGAGAGCGCCATTGCCGCCGGAAGATATTAAAGTGCCTGATGAATTTAAACGGGATTAGCCGGGTATGGATTTTACTAAATTAAAGGCAGCGTTATCGGTACTGAGCAAAGCTGAGCTGGGAGCGCCATTAGTCATCGTCATGGTATTGTCGATGCTGATATTGCCGTTGCCGGCATTCGTACTTGACCTGTTTTTTACCTTTAATATCGCTTTTTCGTTAATCATTCTGCTGGTTGTTGTTTATACGCTTAAACCATTGGAATTTGCCTCATTTCCCACCGTCATTCTGCTTGCGACCATATTGCGTTTGGCGCTGAACGTGGCTTCGACGCGTGTCGTATTGATTGAAGGACATAAAGGCGGCGATGCGGCCGGAAAGGTGATTGAAGCCTTTGGCGCTTTCGTTATCGGCGGTAACTTTGCCGTTGGTCTGGTGGTTTTTTCCATCCTGGTTATTATCAATTTCATGGTCGTTACCAAAGGCGCCGGACGGATTGCCGAAGTTGGGGCCAGGTTTACGCTGGATGCGATGCCGGGCAAGCAAATGGCGATCGACGCGGATCTGAATGCAGGCTTGCTTACTCAGGATGAGGCACGTGAGCGGCGTGCCGAAGTCGCTACCGAAGCCGATTTTTACGGTTCTATGGATGGTGCCAGCAAGTTTGTCAGGGGCGATGCGATTGCCGGGATTATCATTTTATTTGTCAACATGATTGGCGGCTTGGCGATTGGCGTTCTGCAGCATGATCTGAGTTTCGCCGAGGCAGGTAAGATATATGTATTATTGTCCATTGGCGATGGCTTAGTCGCTCAAATTCCTTCGTTGTTATTGTCGGTGGCGTCTGCACTGGTTGTCACCAAGGTTGGCAGCACGGGTGAAAATATCGGCCAACAGGTCACCGCGCAGCTATTTGCCAATCCCAAAGCGTTGACGGTTACCGCAGCGGTGGTAGGCGCGCTGGGTATCATTCCCGGCATGCCGAATATGGTCTTTATCTTGTTGGCTGCAATTCTAGGCGGTTCCGCTTATTTAATTGAAAAGAAACATAAAGAAGCCGAACTGGTTACTATTGATCGTCCGCAGGAGCTGGCTCTTAACGCCCCCGCTCCTGAAGCCAAAGAGTTGGGCTGGGATGATGTGATGCCGGTTGATGTCGTCGGCCTGGAAGTCGGTTATCGACTGATTCCATTGGTGGACAAAAATCAGGGCGGACAGCTGATGGTTCGTATCAAAGGCGTACGAAAGAAACTGTCTCAAGAATTGGGTTTTTTAATTCCATCGGTGCATATTCGCGATAACCTTGATTTAAGTCCTACAGCCTACCGGATTTCGCTGATGGGAGTGACGGTAGGTGAGTCTGAAATTATGCCGGATATGGAGATGGCGATTAATCCGGGCCGCGTTTTCGGTACATTGAGGGGCAAAGAATGTAAGGATCCTGCTTTTGGCCTGGATGCGGTATGGATAGAGCCGAACCAGAAAGATCATGCGCAGACCTTGGGATATACTGTAGTTGACCCGGGAACTGTGGTGGCGACTCACCTAAGTCATCTTTTGCAGTCGCATGCCCATGAATTGTTCGGGTATGAAGAGGCGCATAAGATTCTTGATAATTTGTCTAAGTCGGCTCCTAAACTGGTTGAGGACCTGGTTCCGAAAACATTGCCGCTAGGTGTGGTGGTCAAAGTGTTGCAAAACCTGTTGCAAGAACATGTGCCTATTCGGGATATGCGCAGCATAGTCGAAACTTTGGCGGAGTATGGGCTCAGGAGTCAAGATCCTGACATCCTGACGTCGGCGGTACGTGCCTCATTAGGCCGATTAATTATCCATGAAATCAGTGGGATGCAGGATGAGCTGCCGGTTATTACGTTGGAGCATGAATTGGAACAATTGTTGCATAAGTCTTTGCAAACGGCAGGTGAAAGTGGTGTCGGGATCGAACCAGGGTTAGCAGAACAAATGCACACATCATTGCAAGAAAGTATGCAGAAGATGGAAATGGAAGGACAAACGGCGGTGTTGCTGGTTTCTTCTTATATCCGCCCCTGGTTATCCCGATTCGTTCGCCATTCCATTCCCGGATTACATGTCTTGGCATACAATGAAATACCTGCTGATCGCCAGATCAAAGTAGTTTCAACTGTCGGACGAAGAACATAGTACATGAGGCTAAGTTATGAAAATTAAACGTTTTTTTGCTGAGGATATACGCCAAGCCATGCGAATGGTTAAGGAAGAATTAGGCGCAGATGCAGTCATCATGTCAAACAGATCTGTTGATGGAGGTGTTGAGATTGTTGCAGCACGGGATTTTGATGAACAGCTGATTCAGAGTAAGCTGCAAAAACAGGCAGCAGAACAACAGTCCTCGGCACGGTCGCAACGCTATCCTACCGACAGTGACACTCATGGCAGTCGGGAAACTAGAAAAATTGATTTGCCTGATTTTGAAGCCGAAAAAAATCGTTTGCATGTATTGAGCAGCCAGAGAAAACAAAGTGCGGATGGTTTCGTGCCTGAGCGTCCTCCAGTGCGCCGGAATATTGACCAATATGTCGGCTATGCAGAAAAAGTACATCTACGCGGAAATATGGAAACAGTAGCGGCAAAAGTCGCTAAACCGGTTGCACCTGCTGTAACACAAAGGCCTAAGCAAGCGGAACGACCTATGCAAATAGCTATTCCAGCCGAAAAGCAGAGCAGTCCATCTGATAATCTGCTAATGGAAATGAGCAAGGAGCTTAAGTCCTTAAGATCTGCGATGGACTCTAAGCTGTCCAGCGTTAGTTGGGGGGCAATGTCTCAAACCAATCCGGTTCGTGCTGATCTGCTACAACGGTTGGCAGGGATGAGTATTTCAAGAAAATTGAGTGTTAAAATTGCCAATCGCTTTACTAATCATACTGACCCTGAGCTTGTTTTTGCCCAGGCCCAAGAGCTGTTGGCTAAAGTATTGCCTGTAGCTAACGAGGATTTATTACAGAATGGCGGCATCGCTGCTCTAGTAGGACCTACCGGCGTTGGAAAAACTACAACGATTGCCAAGCTGGCTGCCAAATTTATTTTAAAACACGGACCAAGACAGGTCGCCTTGATTACCACCGATAATTATCGTATTGGCGCACATGAGCAACTTAATACCTACGGACGGATACTTGACGTTCCTGTTCGGGTGGCATCGAGTGCCGCTGAATTACGCAATCTGATCAATGGTTTTGCAGACAAGCGCCTTATTTTGATCGATACTGCCGGCATGAGCCAACGCGACATGAAGCTAGTTGAACAGATTAATACGCTGCAACAAAGTGGCATAGCGATTAAATCCTATCTGGTGATGTCGGCTGCGACCGAATATAAAGCCATGAATGAAATTATCAAAGCTTTTCAGGTTTTTGAACCTCATGCGAGTATTTTGACTAAACTTGACGAAGCTGCCACGATTGGTTCGGCAGTGTCTTCAATAATAGAGAATAACCTGCCGTTGTCCTTTATTGCCGACGGACAGCAAGTGCCTGAAGATATGCATAACCCTTGTGCCCGGACTTTAATCGCACAATGTGTGGCCGAGTTGGAACAAGAAAGCGACTATAACGATGTAAATAATGAAGCTTGGGCGGCGCAAGGCTATGCATAAGCAACCTGATCAAGCAGCCGGGATAAGAAAAATGAATAAGATGAAACCTGTCCGCGTTATTGCGGTCACCAGCGGCAAAGGTGGCGTAGGCAAAACAAACTTGTCGGTTAACGTCGGCATAGCCTTGGCACAGATGGGGCAGCGAGTGGTGTTAATGGATGCCGACATGGGACTGGCGAATGTCGACATTTTGTTGGGCGTATATCCCAAGTTCAACCTTTCTCATGTGCTGTCGGGGGAAAAAACGTTAGATGAAATCATGATGGATGGACCTGCCGGTTTAAGAATAATTCCAGGGGCATCCGGTATTCAGAAGATGTCTGAACTCACTACGGTTGAGCAAGCTTCAGTTATCCATGCTTTTAGCGAGATCGATCAGGATATCGATGTATTAATTGTGGATACAGCGGCCGGCATATCGGCAAGTGTGGTAAATTTTGCCCGCGCCTGTCAGGAAATTATCGTGGTTGTTTGCGATGAGCCAACATCGTTAACCGATGCTTATGCATTTATTAAATTGCTTAACAGAGATTATGGTTTGTCCCATTTTCATGTGATAACCAATATGGTTCAAACGGTTCAGCAAGGTCAAGCGTTATTTCTGAAGCTAAGTAAAGTAACGGATCGCTATCTGGATGTTACGCTGAAGTTTGCAGGTGCGGTGCCGTACGACGAATATTTGCGCAAATCAGTTCAAAAACAAAGCCCGGTTGTTGTGGGCTTTCCCAGAAGCAAGGCTTCTCTTGCGCTGAAAACCATAGCCGCAAGAATTGATAGTTGGCCGCTGAAATCTCAAGCGGGCGGTTATATCGAGTTTTTTATTGAAAGAATGATTCAATACGGATCCCAAAAGGATGTCGCATGAGCGGCGTGGCAATGTACACTGCGGTACAGGCTGGAGGCACGGATGAACGTGTCATGCAGCATGCACCGCTAGTTAAGCGCATTGCCTACCACTTATTGGGCAGATTACCTGATTCTGTTCAAGTAGATGATTTAATTCAGGCAGGGATGCTCGGCTTATTGGAAGCTATCAAGAATTATGATGCCTCGCAAGGGGCCAGCTTTGATACTTATGCCGGAATTCGTATTCGTGGTTCTATGCTGGATGAGGTCAGGCGCAGTGACTGGACGCCTCGTTCCGTGCATAAAAAATCGCGCATGGTTTCCGACGCTATACGGACCATCGAGAATAGAACCGGGCGCGAGGCAAGAGACATCGATGTGGCTGAGCATTTAGGTATAGCCATAGATGAATATAATCGCATTCTCCAGGATTCAAGCAGCTGCCGTGTCTTCAGTGTCGAAGAATTGGCGCAAGATGGCGATCATTATCTTGACGAAGCCATGGATCAGGAGGAAAGCCTGTCAGACATTTTAAGTCGCGAAGGTTTTGAGCAGGCGCTGGCAAACGCCATCATGGGCTTGCCCGAACGTGAGCGTTTGGTTATTTCGCTTTATTATGATGAAGAACTTAATCTGCGCGAAATCGGTGAAGTTCTAAACATCAGTGAATCCAGAGTCAGCCAAATCAGCACTCAGGCCGTGTTGAGATTGCGTTCAAGAATGTCTGAATGGACAAACGATTGATAGTTCATAGCGGTCAATCTAGAAACTAAAAATGGATATTTTAAGTATCGCGGGTGTTATTGTCGGTGTCGGTGCGATTCTGTTGGGAATCATGCTGGATGGCGGTGATGTCAATTCGTTGCTCAACATTCCTGCGCTTATTATTGTGTTTGGCGGTACATTCGGGGCAACTTTTTTGCAATTTCCGCAAGCCACTTTTGTCAGAAGCATGAAAATGTTTTCGTGGGTGTTATTACCGAAGGAAATGGATCTTTCGGCGCAAATTGACAAGGTGATTTTTTGGAGCCATTTGGCGCGAAAGGAAGGTTTACTGGGTCTTGAAAATGCGATACCTGATGAAAAAGATCCGTTTATAAAAAAAGGATTGCAGTTGTTAGCTGACGGAAATGATTCTGCCGCCATCCGCGACATCTTGGATATGGATATAGACTCCAAAGAAAGTATGGGCTTACAGGCTGCAGGGCTATATGAGGCGATGGGCGGCTATGCGCCGACGATAGGCATTCTCGGCGCTGTCATGGGCCTAATTCATGTTATGCAGAATCTGACTAATCCGGAGCTTTTAGGTCAAGGCATAGCAACCGCTTTTGTCGCGACAATCTATGGCGTAGGTTCCGCCAACTTATTTTTTTTGCCGGTTGCCAATAAACTAAAAGCTCATGTGCTTGCATTGACCCAGGCCCGAGAAATGCTGGTTGAGGGCATCATCTCTATTGCAGAGGGCGAAAACCCAAGGAATATCAAGTTGAAATTGGGCGGCTATTTGTATGATTCTTATAAAAACTAGGTATGGCTAGACGTAGGAAAAGACGTATAGCAAATACTAATAATCATGACCGATGGATGGTGTCATACGCGGATTTCATAACCTTGCTATTTGCATTTTTTGTGGTCATGTATGCAATCTCTTCGGTCAATGAAGGGAAGTATAAGGCACTGTCCAATGCATTAGGCGAAGCTTTTTCAAATAAAGAGCAGCAGCTCGATCAGATTGACCCCATTCAAATAGGCACTTTGCCGACAACTATTCAACCCATTCCTTTAGAAAATCCAGCGACGCAGGATGTTGAAGAAAGACGCGAGTTGAGTGAAGCAATATTAAAAGAAAGAAAGCAGTTAAGTCAGGTGTCAGAGCAATTAGAACAGGTTTTAGCGCCTTTTATTGATGAGAATCTGGTGTCAGTGAAAAAAAACGACTATTGGATAGAGCTGGAAATGAATAGCGAAATGTTGTTTTTTAGTGGTGAAGCGGAATTATCCAAAAAAGCGCTTCCTGTCTTGAAAAAGGTTGTTGAAGTCATTAATCCATTACCCAATATGATTAATATTGAAGGGCATACCGACAATATTCCTATCGATAACATAAAATTCAGGTCGAATTGGGATTTGTCATCCGCTCGGGCAACCAGCGTTGTACACGAGTTTGTTAAGGAAGGCATTAATCCTCTCCGGTTGTCAGCAATTGGTTATGGAGAATTCCATCCTATTGGCGATAACAAGGCAGAAGCGGGTCGGTTTAAGAATAGACGAGTGGTGTTGGTTTTAATGTCGCAAGCTTTTGCCCGTTATGGCGCTAATGATGAAGAACGTGCCAAATTATTAAATTTGGCTCCGGCAGCCGCCGCTGGTAGTCAACCATGATGCTGATTTAATTAACAATAAAGTAAAATAGCTGCTAATATTAAAAAAGATTATTCGCGCCAAAATTATTAGGAGGCCGGTATGTTAGAAATACATCCTGTATCACCCTCTTTTCCAGTCGTAAAGCCAAAAAGAATTGACCGGGATGATCATCACCCAGAGAAACAACCGCGTAGAAAAAAACAAGAAGTGGAAGAACAAGATGCTGAACCCATTCAACATATTGATGAAATTGCTTGATGAATAATCCTTTGGTAGCCGCTCTTATCATTGAGGGCATAATTATTGTTGTTATGTTCGCGGTACTGTTTTGGCTGGTGCGTGTTCTGCTGAAACTTAAACACGACTATCAGGTTCTTAATGATATTGTTCACAGTAATACCAATGACATTGCCGGCTTATGTTCGGCCGCTTTAACAATCGATAGCAGGATAGCCGCAGTAGATAGTCGAATAGCGGTTACAGACGGACAAATTGATGATCTAGCGGCAAAGATTGCCGATGTTGAGCAAAATGACCAGTCGTCTCATCCATACAGTGGAGACATCCGAAAAGTAAGAAGCGGGGCTAGTGTTAATGAATTAATGCAAAACTCAGGATTAAGCCACGATGAGGCTGCTTTATTGATTCGTTTACATGGTTCTAAAACACAACCGTAAAATAGTGATACATAAAAAAGCCCGGCTTACCAAGTAAGCCGGGCTTTTTTATTGGGTGGGAACGTAAAATATTATTTAGTCATCGCCACTGAATACGCCTAACAATTGCAGCAAGCTCAAGAACAGGTTGTAAATAGAAACATATAAAGAAACGGTCGCCAAAATATAATTGGTTTCACCGCCGTGAATTATTTCACTGGTTTGGAATAAAATCATGCCGGACATCAGCAGAATAAACATGGCCGACACCGCTAGCGATAAAGCCGGTATAGAGAAAAACATGGCTCCAAGACCCGCCAGAAATGCGACCAGTACGCCCACCATCAGGAAGCCGCCCATAAAGCTGAAATCTTTGCGCGTTGTTAATGCATAGCCTGAAAGACCCAGGAATATAACGCCTGTGCCGCCTAATGCCGTCATGATCAGTTCGTGACCATTGCTGAAGGCCTTAATGTACATGGTTAAGATAGGGCCGAGAGTTAGTCCCATAAAGCCGGTTAATGCAAAAACAAAAACCAAGCCTAAGCCGCTGTTGCTGAATTTTGTGGTTAAAAACAGCAGGCCGAAATACCCAATCAGGGTAATGACCGGGCTGAAATGCGGCAGGTCCAGAATCATCGCCGCACCTGCTGTCATAGCGCTGAATATCAACGTCATCGACAATAATAAATAGGTGTTTCTCAGTACTTTATTGGTTGCCAGAATATCGGCTTCCGGGCGTGAAATAGCTGTATTTAATCTCATTTTATTTGAATTCCTTAAAAATAAATGGTTAACAGAAAAGATAGACCTTTAAATCTTACAAGAGTTTGGGCTTCTTGGTAAGAATATTTAGTAGAATATCAGATTATTGAGCGAATGGTTTTTTCACAGCGTTGGATTATGACAGAAAATATACAGGTAACACCTTATGAGCTGGCAGGCGGAGAGACGGCAATATTAAGTTTGGTAGAGCGATTTTATTTTTTTATGGACACTTTGCCTGAAGCCGCCGGCATTCGGGCTATGCATGCGGCGGATTTGTCGGGAGCGCGCACCAAGTTATTCAAATTTTTATCGGGCTGGTTGGGTGGTCCCGATTTGTTTATTCAGGAGTATGGGCATCCACGGTTACGGCAGCGGCATTTTCCGTTTGTAATTGATGAGGCGGCAAGAGATCAGTGGATGTTATGCATGAATAAAGCACTGAGTGAAGTGGCTATGGACGTAAATTTCAGGGAAAATTTGAGTCAGGCTTTGCAGCAACTGGCAACCCATATGATTAATCAGGCGGATTAGGTTTAAGTAACGAATGTTGTTCCACCATAAAATAGAGAGCCGTCATTTCTAATCAAGCATTTTCCTACCAGATTCGGCGCAGTCAACGGGCCACGCAGACGAGAATTATCGTAACGCTCGGTAAAGTTGAAGTTGTTGCGCCGTTAAGAGTTGCCGAGCATAAAGTTCATCAATTTGTCCAGACCAAACAACAATGGATAATTCAAACGTTGGCTAAGATTGAAGCTAATAGTCAGCAGCATAAAAAACTAGCTCCGGCTGTTTATGGTCATGGCTCTGAAATTCCTTATCAGGGTGCATCATATAAATTGGCAGTAAGGCCTTCAAAATTAAAAAGGATAAAAATAGAATTCAGCCATGAATTTATTGCCCATGTTCCCGACACATTAATGACTAAGGAGCATAGTGAGGATATAAAAGAAGCGTTAATACGTTGGATGAAAAAGGCATCAAAGGGTCAGGTAGAACAATTTGTCAGACAGCATGCGGAAAAAAAACAGCTATTTCCCCAGACCATTAAAATCAAAACACAAAAAAGCCGATGGGGCAGTTGCGGCATTCATAATGACATTAATATCAATTGGCTGTTAATCATAGCGCCTCCCGAAGTTCTGGAATACGTGGTGGTGCATGAGCTTTGCCATATCAAGATCAGGAACCACTCCGCTCATTTTTGGGCTTTGGTCGCTGAACATTTGCCTGATTATCAAAGTAGGCGGCATTGGCTGAAAAAGCATGGAAGCAGTTTGATGATGGGTTTATAGCTCATCTAAGAGCAGCTATCACTGCCTAGATAAACGATAAAATCATGATCCCATATCTAGGCAATTCATTAGCGATAGCTATTTACTGTCGTCTTAAAAATAGCGGCCATTGATAAGAAAATGTGCGGCGATACTGCCGAAATAACCCAGCACGATGACCGGCGTCCATTTCAAATGACTGGTGAAAGTGTAAATTCCTTTAGCCTGTCCCATTAAGCCCACGCCCGCAGCGGAACCGACCGCTAGCATGCTACCGCCCACACCTGCGGTTAATGTGACCAGCAACCACTGGCCTTCAGATATATCGGGCGCCATGGTCAGTACAGATAACATGATAGTGCCGTTATCCACGAACGCTGATGCGATACCTACCAGAATGTTGGCTACAGTGGGATCGATGCTGCCGTATAGATGGTGGGATGCGACTTGCATATAGCCGATGAAGCTCAAACCTCCGACACCCACCATTACACCGTAAAAAAACAGCAGGGTATCCCATTCCAGATTAGCCACTTTCTGGAAAATATCGAAAGGCAGTTCCTTGGCCAGTTGTTGATTTGCTTCTGCTTGCGGATTGTTCATATATTTCATCGGCGCAAAATGATCGACTTTGGTATCGGTCAAATCCACTGGTATTAATATTGAATGGGAGTCTCGCGTTTTTTGCAGGTAATAACTGAAAAATTTTAAATAGGTCAAGCCCATCATCATCCCGGCAGCAGGGGGGAGGCTCAGTAAGTTTTCGAAGCAAGCCGATGTGATGATGGTCAATACGAACAAGAAGATGATTATCCAGCCGCCCCGTTTCATATCCTGGGCTTCCATTACGGCCGCGGGTCTTTCTTTCGGAATAAAGAAATGCATGATGGCTGCAGGTATTGTGAAATTGACGATAGCCGGAATCAACAGAGAAAAGAAATCGCCAAATGGGACTACGCCTTTTTGCCATACTAACAATGTAGTGATGTCGCCAAAGGGGCTGAATGAGCCGCCAGCATTGGAGGCAACCACAACATTGATGCAGGATAAGGTAACAAAGCGCGGGCACCCTTTACCCATAGCCAAAATAACCGAGCCCATCAGTAAGGCGGTAGTGAGATTGTTGCAGCCGGAAGAAATAAAAAATGCCTGAAAGCCGGTAATCCAGAATAATTGTCGATAGCTGAAATTCTTACTTAATAGCCAGATTCGCAGACTGTCAAATACGCCTCGATCTTCCATGGCGTTCAAGTAAGTCATCGAAACCATGATGAATAAAAACAGTTCGCCATAACTTTCAAGCGTAGCGCGAAACGCAACCCCGGCTTGTTCGTTCATTCCGGCCTTGGTATAAAAAACTGCAATAAAAATCCAGATAAGGCTTGCTGCAAATACCATAGGCTTGGATTTTTTTAACTCGGTCACTTCCTCTGTCATGGCCAGGATGTAGGCAACAGCAAAAACAGTTAAAGCCAGATAACCAGACCAATGCTGAGTTAAATCCAACGATTGCACCTGGCTAACAATCCCTGCGTCATCAGCCGCCATTGATAGGGATGGAAAAGAAAGAAGGAGTAAAAACGAATTATATTTTGAGCAAAGCAACATTTTTAACGACTTAAGAGGCTGGAAAGTTTTATCCATAATGAAGCTGTTTTTATCCAGGATATTTAAAGAGTGATACTTTTTGAATAATGCACAACTTAATGCAAGCCTTATTAAGGTAAAAACAGTGAAAACAGCTAAAAACACTTCAAATTGCATATGCGACTCACAAGAATACAAAAGTTTAGCGGAAAAGTGGAAAATCTAGACTAATTTAATAGGGATATTATATTTGAATCAGCAGAGGGATGTGCAATAAATGCCGGGTGTGTTGGTTGATCAACAGTGGTTGAGGGCGTTTAGGTATTGAGATAAAAAGTATGAGGACTTACGGATCAGGGTTCAATTTTTTTTTACGTTCTTTAAGTTGTTGCAAAACTTGGAGATCAGTTATTGTAAACGGAAGGTAACTGACTGTTCGCTCAAATTGACTAAATGGGCGGTTGTCTTGTGCCGGTTAATTTGATGTGCACCGCGTCACCGACGGTCAATTGTCCGCATTGATCATGCAGAGCGTTTTGTCCAAAATAAACTTTATTTTGCCATTTCCGGGTGCGATTGAGTGTGGTCAGCGGTTCCCTACCGGTTTGCGCGGTTTCTTGGTCGATGGACGGAACAGAACAGCGGGAGCAGGGTTTGGGCAGCCTGAAATTTATGGCGCCAATGCTGATTTCGCGCCAACTGTCTTCTTCATAAGCTGAGCAGCCGGAAATAACCAGATTGGGCCTGAAACGGTTCATCGGTAAATTCAGCTGCATTTGATGATTTAATGCAACCAGCGAGTTTTCAGAAATAATCAGGAAAGGAAAGCCGTCAGAAAACGCCACTTTGTCGGTTGGCTTGGCATAGTCGGGATCAACCGGTCGAATAACTTCATCGGGCTGGTAAACCAGTCGGCAATCCAATTTTAAAAAATCGCTGAGCCATTGGTCAGCGTCTGCTGAAACGCTACGGGCATCGCACTGGTCATGCCAGATGGTGCTGTTAATGATGTGTCCGTCAACAGGTTCAAGAGGTAGGGATAGATTTTCCATGCCCGGTGCGGACAGAATCAGGTTTTTATCGGTCAGTGCGGTTTTAATTAAAGCCATTTTCGGCAATTTCCGCTGGCTGAGGAATTGCCGGTCGTTGTCGATAATCATCCATTTTCTGTCGTGCTGAAAGCCTTTTTCAGTGACTGGCCAGCTGTTTGCGCTAATGCCTGTTAATGACTTTACCGGATAGATGAATATGCCATTTAATATAGGGATTGTCATTGGCAATAGTATTAACCTAACAATGATTTTACGGCGCCGTCGAATATGTTGCTGTGAGCGGCTTGCGCTTGAGATGGATTACTTTGAAAGTCGGCGATAAGCTGACTGAGCGCTTGTTGAGCTTGATCTTTATTTTCGATTGCAGCAGGTTGATCAGTGCTTTTTACCGGTGACGATGTCGACAGTTTTAATGACGTATCGGAAAGGTTTACTGTTTCCTTCGGAACTTGTAGGCTATCGTCCTGATCGTTATCTGGCCGGGTTTCGATAGCAGGCTCATTATTTTCCACGCTTTTTGTCCGTTGGGATGAGGCGGTGTTAATGAGGGTGTCGGGTCGTGTTTGTATAGTACTGGCGTCCATTTCTATCTCCCTTTAGTTTTAATTGAAGCCGTAAAAACGGCGGCGGTTTTGCCCTGACTTTAAATTCAACCTTGAAATCAGGAATGTTTTTATTGATGCTGAACCCTTTGTTGATCGAAGTCAATCCCTATTTACAGCTGAGCTGATTAGCTCAATAAAACTCATTTTTCCAAAGCCAAACAGACTGATTTTACAAATAAAGGCGGTAAATTATTTGGATGTTTCAGCGGTCGATTCTAATGGGCTTTATCGAAAAACAAAACAAAGTTAATGAATCCGTTAAAATTAGCGTCTGTGCAATTTATTATTGTTAGGAAATGATGCGATCAATTAATTTGTTTCTCAGGGTAACTCTTAAGTTTCTATTTATTATTCATTTGCTTAGTGCAAATCTTGTTTATGCGGAGGCTAAACAGACGGTTAACATTGCTTATTTCACGCAAGAACAGAAAGTCCCGCCTCCATTGTCTAACCTGGATGTTTTTATCAAAGACAAGGGGGTTTTTGGCGCGCAGTTGGCGATTGATGATAATAATACAACCGGGCAGTTTACCAAACAGCAGTTTGTGCTGAAAAAATTCATTGTGCCGTTAGATGGTAATGTTATCGATACGTTTAACAAAGATGTTGGCGATCAATATTCGTATGTCGTTGTTAATTTGCCCGCCGATGCTTTAAGCAAAATCGCCGATTTACCTGCCACAAAACAAAAACTGTTCTTTGATGCGGCAACAATTGATGATGCATTACGCAATGAGCAATGCCGCAATAACGTTTTGCATATTTTGCCGAGTAGGGCAATGCGTGCCGATGCGTTGGCGCAATACATGATGAAAAAACGCTGGAATAAGTGGTTCTTAGTCGTTGGCGCTGCGGCGGAAGATCGCTTATTTGCTGATGCGCTTAGACGTGCGGCTAAACGTTTCGGCATGAAAATAGTCGAGGAGAAAACCTGGGAGCACACCTACGATGCGCGGCGCACGGTGCAATCGGATGTGGCGGTATTTACCCAGGTGGATGACTATGACGTGCTGGTCGTTGCCGATGAGCAAGGGCAGTTTGGCGAATATCTGGAATACAGAACCTGGAATGCAAGGCCGGTAATCGGTACACAGGGACTGGTAGCTACGGCATGGCATCCAACCCATGAACAATGGGGCGCGGTGCAGATTCAAAATCGCTTTAAAGAGTTGGCGGGGCGCTGGATGGAAGAACAGGATTATGCCGCTTATCTGGCGGTCAGGGCCATCGGCGAGGCAGCCACCCGTACCAAATCCAACGACATAAGCCAGCTAAAGGATTATATGTTGAGTGATGCGTTTGCGTTGCAGGGATACAAAGGCAATCCTTTGTCGTTCCGCTCTTGGGATGGTCAGTTGCGGCAGCCCGTTTTGTTGGCGGCACCCAGATCATTGGTTGCTGTCGCGCCGATTGAAGGATTTTTACATCCCCAAACCGAACTCGATACTTTGGGTTATGATCAACCTGAATCGACCTGTAAATGGAGTAAATGATGATGAAAAATGTTCTAGGGCTGTTTTTGACGGCCGCACTGATGGGAACAGCGCAGGCTGAAACCGTTTTCGTTACACTTGAAAAAGATAATGCGCTGGCGGTTGTCGACCCTATCGCCGGTAAATTGATCAAAACAGTCGAAATCGGCCAGCGCCCAAGAGGCATCGCCATCAGTCCCGATAATAAGTTTTTGTATATCGCAACCAGTGACGACAACACTATCAGGATCATTGATGCCGAGACGCTCAAAGAAACCGGAAAGCTGCCGTCCGGTGAAGACCCGGAGACCTTTGCGTTAAATCCTGCGGGCGACCGGCTTTATGTATCCAATGAAGATGATAGTCAGGTAACTGTCATTGACATTAAGCATAAAAAAGCCATCAAGCAAATTAAGGTGGGCGTGGAGCCTGAAGGCATCATTGTGAGCCCTGATAATCTCTGGGTTGCCAGCGCTTCCGAAACGACCAATATGGTGCATTGGATCGATACCAAAACCAATACTATTGTAGAAAATACTCTGGTTGATCCTCGTCCCCGGGCGCTTGGCTTTACAGCCGACAGTCAACAATTGTGGGTCACCTCGGAAATGGCCGGCACCTTGATGATTCTGGATGTTAAAACCAAGCAGATCGTCAAAACGATCAAGTTTGATGTGCAAGGCGTTACGTCCGATAAAATTCAGCCGGTAGGCGTGGTTATCGATAAGGACAGAAAGCGCGGCTATGTGGCATTAGGGCCTGCAAATCGTGTCGCAGTAGTTAATGCCCAGACTTTTGAAGTGGAAAAATACTTGCTGGTCGGTCAGCGGGTTTGGAATCTGGCGTTTTCACCGGATCAAAAAAGGTTGTATACCACTAACGGTACCAGTAACGATATTTCGCTTGTCGATCTTGAGAGTCAAACCGTGACTAAATCGATCGGCGTGGGTACTTATCCGTGGGGAGTTGCAGTAAAGCCATGAACTCGTCGATAGCGTTATCCGTCGAAGATTTAAGTTTTTCCTATGGCGGCAAAAAAGCATTGTCTCAGGTCAATTTCAAGATTCGACCAGGTGAATGCACGGTTTTGTTAGGGCCTAACGGGGCAGGGAAAAGTACTTTATTTTCCTTGATTACGCGCTTGTATGACACGCGAGAAGGGCGTATCGAATTATGCGGTTTCGATATTAAGCGGCAAACCCTGTCGGCATTGTCAAAACTGGGTGTGGTTTTTCAGCAAACCACCTTAGATATGGATTTGTCGGTCATGCAAAACCTGCGCTATCACACCTCTTTGCATGGTATGGGGCGAAAACAAGCGGAGCAAAGGATTCAGCAGGAGCTGGAACGTTTAAATATGTATGATCGGCGTTTTGAAAAAGTACGCCAGCTCAATGGCGGGCATAGACGACGCGTGGAAATTGCCCGGGCGTTATTGCACAAGCCGTCGGTGTTGTTACTGGATGAGCCCACCGTCGGTTTGGATGTGCCCAGTCGGTTGTCCATTGTCGAATATGTGCATCGTTTAGCTGCCGAAGAAAACTTGGCAGTTTTATGGGCGAGTCATTTGATTGATGAAATATATCCTGACGACCATCTAATCGTATTGCATAAAGGACAAGTCAAAGCTAACGGAACGGTTGATGATGTTCTTGAAACAACCAACGCCCCAACGATTAAAGATGCTTTTTATAGTTTGACCCAGGGAGAAACGGCTTGAAGTTACTACATTATTGGCGCGCCATGTGGGGCATCATCTGGCGCGAACTATGGCGTTTTGTTACCCAGAGAGAGCGGTTTATTTCTGCATTGGTCAGGCCTTTAGTCTGGTTATTTGTATTTGCAGCGGGGTTCAGGGCCGCATTAGGGCTTGCGATCACTCCACCTTATGAGACTTATATTCTTTATGAGGTTTATATTACTCCCGGCCTGATCGGCATGATTCAGTTGTTTAACGGTATGCAGAGTTCATTATCGATGGTCTACGACCGTGAGATGGGCAGTATGCGTATATTGATGGTTTGCCCGTTGCCGCGCTGGTTTTTATTGCTCAGTAAATTACTGGCCGGTACCGGTGTATCGGTTTTGCAAGCGTATGTGTTTTTAGCGATTGCGTGGTTTTATGATATTCAGGCGCCTTGGCAGGGCTATTTGTGGATATTGCCGGCATTGTTATTATCGGGACTAATGCTGGGTGCTTTAGGCTTATTGTTATCGTCTTTCATAAAGCAATTGGAAAATTTTGCCGGCGTGATGAACTTTGTGATTTTCCCGATGTTTTTTATGTCAACCGCACTCTATCCTTTATGGAAAATCAAAGAGTCCAGTGCGCTGCTTTATAATCTGGCGCAATTTAATCCATTTTCCCAGGCGGTCGAATTGATCCGCTTTGCCCTGTATGGTCAGTTTAACAGCCCGGCATTTATTTATACGTTTTCTGCCTTTATCCTGTTTATGGTGGCTGCAATCATTGGCTATAACCCATCAAAAGGCATGATGATGAGAAAAGGCGGAGCTTGATGTCTCTGTAATGAGTTGGATAGACAACACCATCGCAAGTTTTTGTTAGGCAATGTAAAGCATTAAAATTAATTCGGTGTATATGTGAAGAACTCTTTTTTTCTGGTTATTCCAACGCAACAAAAAAATTCCCTGCGCCTGAAAGAGTTTGAGGCAAAGGCGCTACAACATTGGGTGGCTGAATTACCTACGGCTAATCCTGGTTTGGCCACACGCCTGCTTCATGATTTTCTTATAGATTTTAATGCAGTTGAAATGAGTACCCAGTTAAGGCTGGATGCGCTGGAGATCTTGCGTCCAAGTGTCCACGTCATTGAAGATTATCTTCGTTCCAGGCTGATTAAAGCAGGCTTCCCGAAGGAAGAGAATGACAAGAAAATTTTGACCGTATTGATTTCGATTGAAAAGGAATTCACTATCGGTTACTGGATGGTGCTTAAGGAATTAACCAAACGTGGTGTCGGCTGGTTTCAAGGAAAGAATGCGGCACTAGCGATCCAACGCTGCATTAAAGGGCTGGGCAGCATCATTGCCGTTCATTTTATTATGGGGATGCCGATTCCCGACTGGGTTTGGATAGATTTGCATTCGCTTTACAACCTGAGCGTAACAATAAAAAACAATACGACCAAAGTCGTCAACGATATAAGCCAATCCACTAAAGCCAGCAGCCCTGAAGAATGTTATAAACAGATTCTTTTACTCAGCCTTGCTGATCCTGTCGGCTTGATGCAAAAGGAAGTTGTTTTGGTTTATAGTTTTATAGAAACGATAAGTTCTTTGGTCGGTCTAAAAAAAGAGCCGGTGAATGGTCAGCCAATACAGTGCATCGTTTTAACAGACGAAGATAAGGCGCCTCACTATCAATTTGAAGCAAGCGCTAAAAATGATTCGGCGATGCTGTATCTGGACTTTACCAAATTGTTTAAGGCCCTTAAGCAGAAAGAAAAATTGATTAATGCTGCGGAGGCAAGGTTCAGTTCGATGCATGTATTAAAAAACGATATCGGAAAACCCTCGGCGGAATTACTTGAGTATCTTGAACAAAGATGGTTGGGAATTAATTTGCAGGGAGTGCCATTTTTTAGCGATAGGATGGATCGATATATCGCCGTAGGCTTGGAGTCAACTCATGAGCTGCAAAATGCGCTGGAATCTGTCGGTGAAAAAGATCTGGAGTTTCTGGTTCAATCGGCGTCCGACAGATTATTGTCCGGTGTTTTTAAAAAAACGGGTGTTTTGTCAGTGGGAAGTTTGGTCAGTTTTAGAAAAACAGACGGTCCTGAGCACAAGCGCTCATTAGGGATTGTCAACAAAGTCATTGTCGATAAGCAAAGCGGCAGAATAAATTTTGGTATGCAATTATTGGCTCATCAATCTATTGCTGTCACCTATGTTCAGCTTGATGAGTCGGGGAAAGATATTCCGCAAAAAGGGCTGTTTTATAGTGCGAAGGAACTGGAGTATGAAAAGAATTATATTGTGACCGATAGTTTTATGTTGAAAGATGATGATGTTATTCGAATGTTTATGAATAGCGAAGACTTTCCGGTTGTATTGAGTAACAGGAAGAATGTCGGATTAGGTTACTGGCAGTTTGAATGTCGACGGGTAGCTGAAAAGGATAAACCGATATTGTTACAGGCTAAAAAAGGTTACGATTTCATTTAAATAATGTATATCATTGAAATATAATGCTATAGGCATATAGCACTTGAAAAGTTTTTTTATCGTGGTAAGTTGACATGTCAAGTTGATTATTGGTGATGAATTGTCGGCTTTTTCAAAGCGGACAGTTAAATAAAGCTCAGGGTACCAGCTCGTAGTTAGATTGTTGATGTATATGAGTTACCGAGGCAATCAGGTAATATGCTTCGAGCAATGACCTGAAAATAATAAAAAATTACAATTGTGAGGATACGAAATGAGTAATGAAGAAAACGCTAAAAAATCGGTAGATGCAGCAAAAGAAACGGCTGGAAAGCTGTTTTCATCAATGATGAGCTTAAAAGAAAAAAATCCAAAAGTTTTTTTTGGTGCTGTTGGAGGCGTCGTCTTCCTGTTGATTGTCATGATGGTGAGCGGTGGTGATTCAGAAACTATTTCCACTGCTGGACCTAAGAATCTTGTGACTGGTCAGCGCTATGTTTTGAAAAACCCCAATACTTACGAAGTTGAATCTCCTATTCAGTTGCTTGCCGTGCCTGGGGCTATAGCGGCATTTGATGATAGTGAAGATGAGGATAAAGGCAAAGTTGAATCTTGCAGACGCATAGCGCAAGGAACTGCAATAACTGTCGTAGATTTCCAGGATTTTGCGGGAAAGAAAAATGCATTTGTTAAAGTTCAGGTTGAAGATGGTGATTGTAAAGGTAGTTCAGGTTGGGTTTTGGCAATTGATGTTCAATAAAAGTTGACAAGACTAAAAAACAGCTTATAATGATCAAATAAATTGAAGCGCGGGAATAGCTCAGTGGTAGAGCACAACCTTGCC
Organism: Methylobacter sp.; assembly: GCF_036845245.1. Classification (NCBI taxonomy): domain Bacteria; kingdom Pseudomonadati; phylum Pseudomonadota; class Gammaproteobacteria; order Methylococcales; family Methylococcaceae; genus Methylobacter; species Methylobacter sp. The sequence goes on along the minus strand of NZ_DAIUEH010000003.1, from coordinate 37,272 downwards.
AAGGTTGGGGTCGCGAGTTCGAATCTCGTTTCCCGCTCCAATTAATTTAAAAAAAGCCGCGAACTATCGCGGCTTTTTTATTTCCCTTTTAGGGCTGCGTAGCAAAATGGTTATGCAGTGGCCTGCAAAGCCATCTACGGCGGTTCGATTCCGCCCGCAGCCTCCATTAGTGAATGCAATGAGACTCAAAGAAGTACATAAACCTGCAAGTCGTAAGGCTTAGCGGGTTTTTTATTGTCCAGAAAAATGAATTTGCTACGAATGCACAAACAGAGTTATACGCCAGCGAAATTTATTCTTTTGCTTGAGGCATCAAAGCCAGATGTGATAATTGGGCTGGGTAACACTGATTTTTATGTTTCAAGATAATCTCTAGTGCCTGCTAAGCCACAGTAAATCGTTGCCTTAGGTATTTTACGATATATCAATGCCTTGTCATTTATCTTAGGATGAGGTCATTGAAAGAATCTGCTTGTGGTGAGGCCTTTTTTAATGACCCCGAGAGAGTTAGCAATACAAGCATGGAACCTATATGAAAAATTAATCGATCTTGATCTTGAGCGTACTCGTCGTCCTCGTCAAGATTCTGATCTTAAAACTGGATATTCAGGGCGACGCAATATTAAGCGGGAAACCAGATTGCATCGTTTATCGAATCGAGCCTATAAAAGATATAAGCGGCGACTGGCTGCTTGTTTGCGTGACGGATAAGTTACTGAAATTATTTATAGGATATTGGTTTTTGTAGGGAAGTAGAGTTGTTAAGTGCTTATGCGACAGCCCATAAATTAAAAATCATAAAAAGCTTTTACGGGTTTTTTGTGATAGTCAACAGCTTAATTTCGATGATTAAGAAGAGAAAATTACTTATCTTGCTCTTTATGTGTTCTACAGAGTTATTATCGTCCTGTGCCGAGTTTAAAGAGGCAGGGAGAACAATAGGTCATACGGTGCGCAATGTCACCAGGGAAGTGGGTCATGGTACTAGGGATGCCGCCAAGGAAATTGGTCATGGCACGAGGCGCGTAGTTAGCGGTATTGGGCAAGAAACTCAAGATAAGGCAAAGGAGTTATCTAATGATGAACAGTAATTTAGTTGCCTCAAAGTATAAAATTATAAGCTAATAAAGGACTTAGGATTAAGCAGGTAAAGGCAGTCGGTTATTTGGCAATGTAAGCATTAGGTATAAAAATAAAGTGCTGCTTCACATGAGAATGTTTTAAAAGAGCTTGGCATTTGACACGTTGCATCAATTTTAACGGGTCTCCAATAAATAATTAGCGCTGCAGCTATGACTTCTGTCTGGTAAGCAAATCAGAAGCACGAACTAATAGCCTTGGGGAATATAAAAAATCTATTGATTAGTACGCTTTTACTTTTGACAAACCCGACCAAAACACTTTAGCCATTATGTTCCCCTTCAAAAAAGCCCATGATTGGTTGGAATCAAGCCCTGGCACATACCCAAACATCAACCCGGTCAGCCCCGGCTTTTTTCAATACATAAGCCAATTCGTGAGCTGTTGAACCCGTGGTCATTACATCGTCAAGTATTGCGATGTGTCGGGCGTGGATGGGTTTGATAAGCGAAAAAGCGTTATTCAGGTTTTTACGGCGTTTTTTGGCGGATAATTGGGTTTGGTGGGGCGTATCGCGATGACGTCGACAGCTGGATATATCTAACGGAATCTGTAATTCTTTGGCTACCGTTTTGGCAATTTCTATGGCTTGGTTGAAGCCGCGTTGGCGGTAACGGGCTTTATGTAGCGGCACAGGTAAAATCAAGTCGGGCTGTTCAGCGGTTTGTTTAAGGTGTTCAGCCAACAATATGCCAAGTAAGCGGGCATTTTTGTAATCAGCGCCGAATTTTAAGGTACTGATCAGATGCCGGATGGCTCCTTGATAAGTGAACGGTGCATAAGTCTCGTCAAAAGCAGGCTGGCGGCTCAGGCAGCGGCCGCACAGTACTGGGGCGGTGGTAGGCGTTTCCAATATTTCGGCGCATCGATAGCAGCATAGATTATTTCGCGGCAGTTGCTTATAGCATGAGAGGCAAATATCGCGGGAATGATATCCGGGATTACCACACAAGATGCAGGTAGGCGGCAGCAGGTAATCCTGTATAATATTGATCCAGTTGTATACCATTTTTATTTAAACAGGTTGACAAGTTTATCGTCGTTTATGATTGATGGGCTTTGTACCTCAGCCCTACACTGGAGCTTAACAGAATGTCTGCAAACCCTGCAATTCGCCATGACTGGCAGTTGGACGAAGTGCAAGCGCTTTACGCGTTGCCTTTTAATGACCTGATTTTTAAGGCGCAAACCGTGCATCGGGAGAATTTCGATCCCAATGAAGTGCAGATAAGTAGTCTGCTGAGTATTAAAACAGGCTCCTGTTCTGAAGATTGCGGCTATTGCCCGCAAAGCGCACGCTATGATTCCGATTTGACGCCCGAGGCGTTAATGCCGGTTGATAAGGTTTTGCAGGCGGCGCAACTTGCTAAAGATCAAGGTGCATCGCGTTTTTGTATGGGGGCGGCTTGGCGTCAACCTAAAGACCGGGATGTTGAACGGGTGGTCGAAATGGTTCAGGGCGTTAAGGCGTTGGGCATGGAAACTTGCGTAACGTTAGGCATGCTGACCGATGCCCAAACCATCAGGCTAAAAGAAGGCGGCCTGGATTATTACAACCACAATCTGGATACTTCGGAGGATTATTATTCCGAAGTCATCACCACGCGGACTTATCAGGATCGTCTGGATACGCTGGCTCGGGTCAGGGATGCCGGGATTAACGTGTGTTGCGGTGGTATCGTCGGTATGGGCGAGAGCGATGTCGATCGCGCCAAGCTGTTAATCGAACTGGCAAACCTGCCAAAGCATCCTGAAAGTGTGCCGGTCAATATGTTGGTACAGGTCGAGGGTACGCCGCTGATGGGTACCGAAGCGCTGGACCCGATTATCTTTATCAGGACTATAGCGGTTGCCAGAATCATGATGCCCAAATCGCGGGTGCGTTTATCCGCAGGCCGTAACAATATGAGCGACGAAATGCAGGCATTGTGTTTTCTGGCCGGAGCTAACTCGATTTTTTACGGCGATAAGTTATTGACTACCGATAATCCGATGACTAACCATGATTTGGCTTTGTTCGAGCGGTTGGGTGTGCATTCAGGCGGTTCAAGTTACGCTTGATGCTTAATAGATCAATTAGTCCACAAAAACACGACAATATTCAAAATGATTCATTTCGTGCTTTTTGTGGTCGATGCTTAAAATATAAGGCGCGAAAGCGCGTTCAGCCGGCCCTGCAGCGAATATTCTTATGATGGGAACAGCTGCGAGAGAACAAAATTTTTCCAGACAACTATATAAAACTTCGTGTCCTTCGTGGTAAATATTACTGACTTTTATGACGCTTCCATTCTCGAACTTAGCAACTGACCTCGATGATATTGCCCGGCAAGGCTTATACCGAGCAAGGCGAGTCATAGAGTCTCCGCAAGGCATTAACCTGAAAATTGACGGCAGAAATATCGTCAATTTTTGCAGTAATGATTATTTGGGGCTGGCTAATCATCCGGAAGTAGTCAAGGCATTTAAAAACGGTGCGGATCAATACGGCGTCGGTAGTGGTTCGGCGCATTTGATTTGCGGGCATAGTTCGGCTCACCATGCGTTGGAAGAAGAACTTGCGGCGTTCACCGGTCGGGATCGGGCGTTATTGTTTTCTACGGGTTACATGGCAAACATCGGTGTGATCTCGGCTTTGCTGGGGCGCGGTGATGCGGTGTTTGAAGACCGGTTGAATCATGCGTCTTTATTGGACGGCGGCCTGTTGTCGAGCGCAAAGTTTAAGCGCTATATCCATGCCGATGCGGCTGATCTTGGAGCGAAGCTGGTCAATGTCGCAGGCAACAAGCTAATTGTTACCGATGGTGTATTCAGCATGGATGGCGATTTTGCACCATTGGATAAATTGGCGGTTGCGGCAAAAAAACATGATGCCTGGCTGATGGTTGACGATGCGCACGGCTTGGCTGTAATCGGCGAACACGGAGGCGGTATCTTGGAGCATTATGGTTTGAATCAAGATGATGTGCCGATATTAATGGGAACTTTGGGTAAAGGTTTGGGTACATTTGGCGCTTTCATTGCCGGTTCCGAAGTATTGATTGAAACCTTGCTGCAGAAAGCCCGTACTTATATATATACCACTGCGTTCCCTGCGACGGTTGCCGAGGCGACGCGGGCAAGTTTAAAAATTGCTATTAGTGAAGGCTGGCGCAGGAACAAGCTTAGGCAACTGTCGGAGCGTTTCAGCGTGGGCGCCGAGCAAGTCGGGTTGCAGGTGATGCCGTCATCGTCAGCTATTCAGCCCATCCTGGTCGGCGACAGTCAAACAGCCGTAGACATCAGCAAGGCTTTATTGAATGCCGGGTTCCTGGTTAGCGCGATTCGGCCGCCGACAGTACCTCAAGGCAGTGCGCGGCTGCGAGTGACTTTTTCAGCGCTGCATCAGGAGCAACATGTCGATCGGTTATTGGATACGCTGGCTAAAATTATCGTAGGCCAGCAGTGACAAAAATTCACCTGGAAACATTCGGCAAAGGCAAATCTATTGTGCTGGTTCATGGCTGGGCAATGCATTCCGGTATCTGGCGTGAATTTGCCCAGCAGTTGGCGCTCAACTATCAGGTCACTTGTATCGATTTACCGGGGCACGGACATAGCGAAAAAATCGATCCGTTTACGATGGAACGGATTAGCGCTGAGTTGATTAAAATAACCTCTCTCCCCTGTTTTTCAAAGGGGGAGGGGATTTGCTGGTTGGGTTGGTCTTTGGGCGCTAATGTAGTGCTTGATATAGCCAGCCGTTATCCTGAGCGGGTATCTTCACTGATATTGCTTGCGGGAAATCCATCGTTCACATGTTCCGGCTTGGGAACGCAAAAATGGCCCGGCATGGATGTCCGTTTGCTGGATGACTTTGCCGAGCACTTGAATAAAAATTGTCAGGCGACTTTGCTGCGATTTCTATCCTTGCAGGTAAACGCTTTGCCCGACCCAAAAAACCTTCTTAAAAAACTTAAAGCAGCCGTGTTTGAATGCGATGCGCCGGATAAAAACACCTTGCAAGGCGGTTTGGATATATTAAAACAGGCAGACTTGAGGCCGGTGCTATCGGGATTGGATCTTCCCGTCTCGGCCATTTTGGGTGGCTTGGACACTTTGGTTCCTGTGGCTGTAGGTCAGAAAATGCAGCAGTTATTGCCTAATCTGGAATTAAATGTAATCGACAGAGCAGGGCATGTGCCGTTTTTATCGCACAGCCGGGAAACGCTGGCGATTATTTCCCGATTTATGGATAAGCAATGTATTTAGATAAAGCCAAAATCAAGCAGTCGTTTGCGGCGGCTTCGGTTACTTATGATGGTGTTGCCGAATTACAGCGCACTGTCGGTAAAGCACTGCTGAGTATTATCGGTACCGAAAGCCTGGCTGGAACTTTGTTGGATTTGGGTTGCGGTACCGGTTTTTTAACTTCCGAACTGTTGAGGCATGCGCAGCCTATTATTGCGTTGGATATTGCATTGCCGATGTTGCAGGTAACGCGAAAGAAACTGGCTGGCGCGACTAATGTCAGCTATATCTGCGCCGATGCCGAACAGCTTCCGCTTGCTGAAAAAATCATTGATGGCGTATTTTCCAATCTCGCATTGCAATGGTGCGTTAATATTAATGCTGTTTTTACTGATATTAAACGGGTAATGAAACCGGGTGCGCGGCTGGTTTTTTCAACATTCGGTCCGCAAACATTACAGGAATTAAAGGCTGCGTGGATGGAAGTTGATGATTACAGCCACGTTAACGACTTTTACAGCGAGCAGCAGCTGATGCATTTTCTTCAGCTGGCAGGTTTTAGCGAGATAGTGATTGAAACTAAACGCTATATATCGGATTACGACTCGGTTTTGGCGCTGATGAAAGAGTTAAAGTACATCGGCGCTCATAACGTGATTACCGGGCGTAACATGAATATTACGACCAGAGCCCAGATGCAGCGCATGATTGCGGCTTATGAGCAGCATCGGACCGGTAACCGGATTCCTGCCACTTTCGAGGTTATTACGGTTAAGGCAAGTTAATGGAAAAGGGCTACTTTATTACAGGCACGGATACTAACGTCGGCAAGACCTGGGCGACGGTTGCGCTGATGCGTTACTTTAAAAGCCGGGGAAAATCAGTTGTCGGTATGAAGCCCGTTGCATCCGGTTGTTTAACACAAGACGGGCAATTGAAAAATGAAGATGCGTTGCTGATACAAGAGAATGCTTCAGTGCAACTTGATTATGACTTGATCAATCCTTACGCCTATGAGCAGCCGGTTTCACCTCATATTGCGGGAGTAAGAAATCCAGTCAGGCTGGATCTACTGGAGTCTAGGTTCGAGCAGTTGAAAACCTTGGCTGACATCGTTGTCGTCGAGGGTGCGGGAGGTTGGTATACTCCTTTAAACGAGCGTGAAGCGATCGACGATTTGGCGAAGTTGCTGGCGTTGCCGGTCATTATGGTCGTCGCTATCAGGCTGGGCTGTATTAATCACGCAAGATTGACTTATCAGGCGATAAAGCAGTCAGGCATAAGTTGTGCCGGTTGGGTCGCGGTCTGTACAGACCCGGAATTGTTAAGCAGGGACGAGAATATACAAACCATAAAACAAGCTTTGGATATGCCTTTGCTGGGTGTATTGCCCTATAGGAAAGTCGCTGATTTCGATTTTTTCTCTGAACAAGTGAAGATATAACCGTCATTAATACGGTATCTTTACGATGGTATGGATTCGTGAAGTAAGATGCCAAAGCTAGGGCGGTAGAATGGCGTATGGAGCAGTTGCCGAATGCCTTTTAAGGATAGCTTGGTAAAATAAAATATGACAAAGTCTCCGAGAAAGCCCTATTATTTTCATTTTCATCCAGTTAGATTCGCCGTTTAACTTACGGCACAAGGTTAATGCATGTCGATTCGAACTATCTCATCAGTAAAATTAATTTTAATAGCCGGTACGTTATTATCCGGATGTACAACGACCCGGCAAATTGTAGTTGATCACCCATCAACGCAGGCGAACCAGTTTCAACCTTTACAAGGTTTTCAATCCATTGATGGCGATGATTATTATGTGCGGTTGATTTCGGAGTTTGATTTTAAAGGGGACAATGTCTTAAAAAGCGGCTGTACAAATATGGCGCCGTCTTATGAAAAAGGCGATTTATCGGCAGCTCTTATTTACAGTGTGCGTAACGAGGCGCTTAAATTCAGCCGTGAAGCCACTGGTTTTTTATATCAGGCGACGACAGGCAAGTGCAATTTTACTTTCGATGCTAAAAAACTCTATCTGACGCCGTGGATAAGGCTGGATTCAGGTAAGGAAACCATGGTCGATTATAATTTTTACACTAACGCGAATAGCGATGTGGACGTATCAAGTTTGGTCGGTGATGTGAATACGGCCGGCAATTTGCTGTCGTTAACAGGTGTCGGTATGGGGGTTGCCATCATAGGGCAGGTTGCAGGCCAATGGGTAAAGGGTAATCAGCAAGCGGTTGTAACAACTCCTGCTGCTCATCAATCAGCCAAGCATAGTTCGGAGTCGCATTCATTACCAGCGGTCACGACTTTTTCCGGTAAGACAGGAACGCTTAATCAGACGACGTTTAAGGTTTATGATGTGGCGGAAGGTGGATTTAATCTGTTTAGTTCGGACACTAATCAGTTAGGTGAGCTAAAGATTTTTCCGGAAATTCTACCTTCATTATTATTAAAAACGACGGTTGACGGTATTCCCGATGCGCGCGATTTGTCGTTCGAAGAAATAGGCTATTCACCAATAAAGTCAGCGACTGGGGAAATCAATCTTCAGCAATTGATTGAGCAATCGAAGCATCCGGCAAAACCGAATTTAAAGCCTGACTGGAATAATTACCAGGAAGTGGAGAGTAATTGTCGGAAATTGAAGTTGGTGATGAAGGATTTGGGTTTCAATAAGTTTGACCGCAATGCAGTCATCTACTATTTCCTGGCTAAAAATGGAGATTGGAATAACTACAATATCACTCGGCAAAGAACTCTGAGTGAAGAAATGCGGCCTAAAGTACTGGAAAATTACCGTAGCAAAGATTTTGCTAATTGTTTGGCATCTGATGATTATACGGTTATGAAATCGATGGGTTTGTCTGTTAATACGCAGTCAGACTGGGATCAGATGGGCGAGGCGAGCCACAAAAAAGAGCAATTTTTTACGCCGCTGAAGTCGATTGAGAGGCAGTTAGTTGCAGTGCTGAAAAACCCAAACAAGGTGGAGATGGAGCGACAGCTGTTTCCTTTGCTAAATACGTCAAAAAATGGCGACGGCAGCGTATTACTGCAAAATCATTTAGGCGACTTTGGATTGGAATCATTGCTGAATCCTCCCGTAGTGCTGGCTCCTGCGGATGCTTCAGCTGCCCAGATTGCTCCTCCTGCATTGGTGTCCATTCCCGGCGAGGGAGTTATTGTTAGTGCGCGTCAATTGGCACAAGTTTTTTCAGGGCTGTCGATAAATGAGTTGAGTTGTGCGCGCCCGGTTCCTGACGGATTGGGAAAATCGGTGGGCAATGCAGGGCTTTTATTGTTCTCCACTAAAGAGGGTGGTCCTCGTGTTAAAGGCGGCGCGATGGAGTTTGAATTTTCCGGCGGCAAGATTACACGCATTGCTTTTCAGTTATCCACCTATCGGGATTTTGAGCAGGATCTGTTGGATCGCCCCGAAATTGGAGGGTGCCGAATTGACCCTTCTTTTCTGGCAAAAATACACTAATTTGAATATTGTTCTGATATAGCTCTCGCGTCCTGGAAACTAACAAAACAGAGCGGGAATAAGTTGATTTATACCATAAATTAAATATGGATTTATAGGTAGATATAATCCATAATATTTATGCGGTAAATAATCAATAATATAAAAAATATCAGGAGAGACGTTATGGCTTTAATTACTTGGACAGCTGGTCAATACGGCACAAATGTTGGCTTTGCAGACGAAGAGCATCAAATCTTGTTTGGTAAATTGAATAAGCTGTATGACTTGGCAACAGGTGGAGCGGAGCGCTCTGCAATAGGTGCGCAATTGGATGACTTGATTTCATATGTCGTTGACCATTTTGCTCATGAAGAAAGAGAAATGCAGGCAAAAGGTTATGCCGGCTACGATCGTCATAAGGAAGAGCATGATGCTTTGGTAGGTATTTGTGGCGGGCTGCAAGCAAAATTTCATGCAGGTGAGGCGGAAGTTGACGAAGGTGTCGGTCAACTGGTTAAGGGCTGGCTAGATAGCCATATACCTAACTTTGATATGGCTTATGCGGATGCATTAAATAGCTAATCCTGTTTCAGATTTAAAAACAAGGCTTGTGAGTTGCATTGATTCACAAGCCTTTTTATTGCGTCAAATAACATCAAGGAAAGGACAGCTGGTGTAGATTGCCTTCATAGGTTAAAATCAAAAGATAATATTTGTGATAATTCTTTCGTAAAGGGGAGAAGAGATAGCGTTGCTATGTCTGAAATTACGAAACGATATAACGCATACAAGAGTTTATAACTACTAACGAGGAGGCTGCTCCGTGAAGAAAACAAAGCAACTGTTCGCAGGTCTGATCTTAATGGCTTTTGGCCTAGGGACAGCGCAGGCGGAATATACGCTCAATTTAATGAAAGGGGTTACAAAGGTCAGTAATGACATTTATGACCTGCACATGCTGATTCTATGGATTTGTGTATTCATAGGTATCGGTGTGTTCGGAACTATGTTCTATTCGATTTACCATCATCGTAAATCAAGAGGACATAAAGCGGAGCAGTTTCATGAAAATACGACGGTTGAAGTTATTTGGACTATTATCCCGACCTTGATTTTGATCGGCATGGCTATTCCAGCCACGAAAGCCATGATAGAGCTGGATGATGTGCAAGAATCCGAAATGTCTATTAAGGTAACCGGGCATCAATGGAAGTGGGAATATGAATATCTTGATAATGGGATTCACTTTTTCAGCAGCCTGGATGAAGCCAGTAATAAAGTACGTCAGGTAGGTTCGGGGCTAGATCCTCGGTCGGTTCCTAATTATTTGTTGAATGTCGATAAACCCTTAGTGATTCCAACTAAGAAAAAAATTCGTTTTGTGTTTACCTCGGCAGATGTAATCCATTCATGGTGGGTGCCGGACCTGGGGTGGAAAAAAGATACGAATCCTGGTTTTATCAACGAATCATGGACTTCTGTAGACGAGCCGGGTACTTATCGTGGTCAATGTACCGAGCTTTGCGGTAAGGATCATGGGTTTATGCCGATTGTTGTAATCGCGATGAACGAACCTGACTACAATGCCTGGGTAGAGCAGCAAAAAGTGGCGATAGCCGCTGAAGCCGGATCGGCAAGCAAGCAGTGGACTAATGAAGAATTGATCGCTAAAGGTAAATCCGTTTACGACACGAACTGTTCATCCTGTCATATGGCCGATGGCGCAGGTTTACCAGGCACTTTTCCCGCTATAACGGCAAGTAAAGTGGTAACCGGCGATATTAATGCTCAAGTTAAGCTGATGTTGGATGGAAAAGGCATGATGCCTGCCTTCGGAAAAATATTAAGCCCAGTTGATTTCGCGGCAGTCGTAACATATACCCGTAATGGTTTGGGTAACTCAGTGGGTGATTCTATTCAGCCCTCTGCTATCCAGACTCTGCAATCGGCTACACCGGCAGCAGGTAAAAATGAATAAGTCATTGCGTTCTTATCGATCTAATCTTTTTTATATATTCAAGAGGTATGAAATATGTCTGCTGTAGTCGCTGAACATGATGATCATCACGAGCATCACGAGCATGGTCCTGCCAAGGGGCTATTAAGATGGGTTATTACCACCAATCATAAAGATATCGGTACATTATATTTGTTGTTTGCGCTGGCGATGTTTTTTGTCGGCGGCACAATGGCAATGATTATTCGCGCCGAATTATTTGAACCGGGTATGCAGTTTGTCAATCCCCAGTTCTTTAATTCGATGACCACTATGCACGCCTTGGTCATGGTATTCGGTGCAGTTATGCCTGCATTCGTGGGTTTGGCCAACTGGATGATTCCAATGATGATTGGCGCTCCGGATATGGCATTGCCGCGTATGAATAACATGAGCTTCTGGTTGTTGGTTGCCGGTGTTTTACTGCTGGCAAGCACCTTGTTTATGGAAGGCGGCGCGCCTGCCAGCGGTTGGACTTTGTATCCACCGTTAGTATTGCAAACCGGTAAGGCATTGCCTTTCGCGATTTTCTCGGTGCATTTGCTGGGTATCTCGTCAATCATGGGGGCAATTAACATCATTGCAACTATTTTCAATATGCGTGCCCCCGGCATGACATTGATGAAAATGCCGATGTTTGTTTGGACTTGGTTGATTACTGCTTTCCTGTTAATCGCTATCATGCCGGTTTTTGCGGGCGCGGTGACCATGCTGTTAACAGACAAATTCTTTAATACCAGTTTTTTTGACGCTGCTGGTGGTGGTGACCCGGTTCTTTATCAACACATTTTCTGGTTCTTTGGGCATCCTGAAGTATATGTAATGATTCTGCCTACTTTCGGTGTGGCTTCTACGATCATACCGGTATTTGCTCGCAAGCCTTTGTTTGGCTATAGCTCAATGGTTTATGCGACCGCTTCCATTGCATTTTTGTCATTTATCGTCTGGGCTCACCATATGTTTACGGTCGGTATGCCAATAGCAGGCGAGTTGTATTTCATGTATGCAACGATGTTAATTGCAATTCCTACCGGAGTTAAAGTTTTTAACTGGACTGCGACCATGTGGAAAGGTTCGATGACTTTTGAAACACCTATGTTGTTTTCGATTGCTTTCGTCGTTTTGTTTACGATGGGTGGATTCACCGGCTTGATGATGTCTATTGCGCCCTCCGATTTTCAATACCATGACACTTATTTTATTGTCGCGCATTTCCATTACACACTGGTTCCTGCTTCCGTCTTCATATTGATGGCTGCCGGCTATTTTTGGTTGCCTAAATGGACCGGCCATATGTATGACGAAAGAATTGGCCGGTTACACTTTTGGTTGTCCGTAGTATCAGTAAATATCCTGTTTTTCCCTCAGCATTTCTTGGGGCTTGCCGGGATGCCGCGGAGAATTCCTGATTATGCCGTGCAATTTGCGGATTGGAATATGATTTCCAGTATTGGCGGTTTTATATTCGGTGCCAGCCAACTGCTGTTCCTGTACATTGTTATCGATACAATCAAAGGCGGAACCGGCGAAAAAGTAACGGATGAAGTGTGGGAAGACGCTGCCAAGCATAGCTTGGAGTGGACCTTGCCGTCACCGCCGCCGTATCATTCATTTACTACGCCACCTACAGTTATACCGACTGAGCATATCTAGGGCATTGCATTCAGGTTGCTTTTAAAAGCAACCTGCTTAGATAACGTATCAGGTGAAATAATGAATACCAAACAAAAAAATATTTTGACAGCAGTGGTTTTGGTCACAGTTGCAGTCATTATTTATGTTTTTGCAGTGATAAGAGCAGTTTCTCAATGAAGGAAAGCGTTTCTCAAAAAAATATCAAGTTGGTTCGGACATTGGTGTTTGTTGTATTGGGAATGTTTGGTTTTGGTTATGCTCTGGTTCCGCTTTATGATGTTTTGTGTGAAGTAACAGGACTCAATGGAAAAGTTGAATCGTCTGCTATCAAGGAAGTTAGCTACGAAGTTGATAAAAACAGAGAGATCACCGTAGAATTTATGACTGCGCTGAATGAGGCAACACCGATGTTGTTTCGTTCAGAGACGAAAAAATTAAAAGTTCATCCCGGAGAATATTATACGGTGAACTTTTATGCGGAAAATAAGACCGATAAGGTAATGATTGCTCGGGCGATTCCAAGTATTTCACCCGGAGCGGTTGCTGAATTTTTTAAAAAAACAGAGTGTTTTTGTTTTTCAGAACAGACATTCAAAGCGCGAGAAGGCAGGACTATGCCGGTGCGTTTTGTTGTTAACCCTGAATTACCCGAGAAATATAAAACGATTACACTTGCATATACATTTTTTGATAATACTGAAACATCAGTGAAATGAGAGAGGAAGGTCATGTCTACAAGTAACGAGTATTACATTCCGCATAAAGCTACCTGGCCGGTCATTGGAACTGCCGGTTTGGTAATGATGCTGGCTGGATTTGCAAATTATTTAAATGGTTCGGCAGCCGGTTCGACCTGGATGTTGTTGGGGCTAACAGTATTTATTGTTATGCTTGCCGGGTGGTTTACATTGCAGTCGGGAGAAAGTGAATCAGGCATGTATAGTACGCAGGTAGGCATTTCCTATCGTATGGGCATGATGTGGTTTATCTTTTCGGAAATCATGTTTTTTGCCGTTTTCTTCGGTACACTTTGGTATACGCGTAATTTATCGGTGCCATGGCTGGGCGGTGAAGGCGCTAGGGCTGCAACCAAAGAGCTATTGTGGCCTTCTTTTGAAGCAGTTTGGCCCACCAATGGACCCGGTAAAGTCGGCGGCGAATTTGAGCCAATGGGAGCATGGGGTTTACCTTTTTTGAATACCTTGATGCTGTTGACGAGCGGTGTGACCTGCACATGGGCACATCACGGTTTGTTGGCAAAAAACCGCGATCAGCTAATTAAAGGGTTGGCGGCTACTGTAGGTTTAGGGCTATTGTTCGTGTCATTCCAAGCGTTCGAATATCACGAAGCGTATACAGAAATGGGCTTAACGTTGGGTTCGGGTATTTATGGGTCTACCTTTTTCATGCTGACCGGTTTTCACGGTTTTCATGTTTGCATAGGGGCTATTATTCTGAGCGTTGTCTTGTTCCGTAGCTGGAAAGGTCACTTCAAACCGGAAAATCATTTCGCTTTTGAGGCCGCAGCTTGGTACTGGCATTTTGTTGACGTGGTATGGTTAGGATTGTTTATATTCGTTTATGTAATTTAGTTTAAACAGCCCTACCAAAAAAGCGCTGTCGTTAGGCAGCGCTTTTTTTTTGTCGGAATGGTTGAGTCGCTTTATTTAACAGGAGCGACGGGCGCTTGGTGCATCCGGGCACCCAGACCGTGAGGTGTGAACATACCTGTTGCAAAAGCTATGAAAATGAAAATAAATAATACAATTGAAAGTGTAATGCGAAAAGTCAGTGCTTTGACTGTTTTCTCGGATTGTTCCTGAGTCTTGTGTTTAACCAGATGGAATAGTGCTGAACCCAAGCTGATAATTATCAGGATAAAGGCGATAATAACGATGCTTTTTATAATCATGAGTCTAGTTATGTTCGTTAATGAATAAGGTTTTTGTATTCTCGGTTATTTAGCGACCTGTGCCAATAGGATAAAGAAAAAAGCATGATTTCAAGGATATATCAATGAAGTTTAAACTCATTCCAACATTAGTTTATTTGTGCTTGTTACCGGTCTTGATTGGGCTGGGAATGTGGCAATTAGACCGCTCAGAACAGAAACGGGTATTTCTTAAAGAGCAAGAACAAGCAGCCTCATCTGAAACGCTGCATTTGTCGATGGCTATTGAAAATAATACAGAAACACTGAGATATAGAAATGTCGAGGTTACAGGTCGTTACGACGTAAAGCATCAGTTTTTAATAGATAATCAAATCAGTGAGGGGAAGGTAGGTTACTTTGTTTTGACACCCTTTATATTGGCCGGAGAAGCGAAGGCTGTTTTGGTAAACAGAGGCTGGATTCCTTCAAATCGGGATCGATCGCTTCTTCCTGATTTACAGATTAAACGGCCGGAAGCAATGATTGTCGGGCGGATTAATAATTTTCCAAGCGTTGGTATAAAATTAGCCGGAGCGGAAATTCCAACAGAGGGTTGGCCATCGGTAGTACAGGTGGTTGACAGTGATGTTTTAGCCAAAAAGTTAGGCTATTCATTATTTCAATTCCAGATTGAGCTGGCAAAAGATTTACCTGATGGCTATAAGCGGGAATGGCACGCATCAACGATCATGCAGCCCGAACAACATACAGCCTATGCAGTTCAGTGGTTTGCATTGGCATTGACACTAACGATACTATTTATTTGGTACAGCTTTAAAAAGAATGATGCAAAATCAAAAGAATAAAAATCATATATTAATTCTGGTTATCTTTGGGATGTCGGTTATTCCTTTTTTAATCGCTTGGGGTTTAAAAGAGCATCCGCAGCTATTAAATGGGCAAACCAATCATGGACAGCTGATAGCGCCGCCACTGACAACCGAACGCACCGACCTGAGTGGCTTCGACCGGTTTTCAGCGGACAATATGTCTGAGCTTTCCGGGCATTGGCTGTTGGTAAATATTATTCCAAATGGCGATTGTAATGAGTCATGTATTGAAGCCATTCATAAAACCAAGCAGTTGCGGTTAATGTTGAATAAAGAACTGACCCGTACACGCCGAATCGTTATGGTCTTAAAAGATGTTGCTCCGGAAACCGCGAGTAAATGGTGGCAAGATGACGGGACTTTATTAAGAGTTAAGCTCAATGATGCGCTTGCTAAGAAAATTTCTACGCTAAGGCGAGATAATATACCTGATGGAATGCTTTTGTTAATGGATCCGTTGGGTAATTTAATGATGCAGTACGAGCCGGGCTTCGATCCTTACAATGTAAAAAGCGATCTTATGCACCTTTTGCGAATCTCACAAATCGGATAGTGGAAAAATAAAATGTTTAGAAAAATAACTCTCTTTAGCGTTGTTTTAGCTTTAATAGTTATCGTAGTAGGTTCATACGTTCGATTATCTGGGGCAGGGTTGGGCTGTCCTGATTGGCCCGGATGCTATGGGCAAGCCATTGTTAGCGACCAAGCCGATTTTAAAGCGCATGCGGCGGAAGTATTTCCAGGCCAGACGCCTGATATTGCAAAAGCTTTGAAGGAAATGAGTCACCGTTATCTGGCGGCAATCTTAGGCGTGTCAGTCTTGTTGTTGGCATTGCTTTCGTGGTGCCAAAAACAGAACCGTCTGGCGATCATTACGGCTGCATTAGTTCTGGTGGCACTGGTAGGCTTGCAAGCATTTTTAGGCATGTGGGCCGTAAAATTTCATGTTATGCCAATTGTTGTAGCAGGGCATTTGTTGCTGGGAATGATGACTTTTTGGCTGCTGTACTGGCTGTATCTACGGATTGATCCAAAAGTGTCGGCATTAGCTGTGCGCAGCAATGGTTTAGTCGTGTTTGCCTGCCTTGCAATGCTGGTCTTATTTTTAGAGATAGTTTTAGGCGGCTGGGTTAGTGCTAACTATGCCGCCTTAGCCTGTTCTGGCTTTCCTCAGTGCAATGGTTCATGGTGGCCCAAAGCCGATTATCAAACGGCACTGGATTTATTTAGCGGGTTAAACTCAGGCTACACCGGTGTCATCGCATTCGATGCGCAGGTTGCCGCAAACTGGCTGCACAGGATTGGAGCTCTGATTTGCTTTGTCGTGCTCACGCTGTTAATGCTGAGTGCAACATCGGCGCATCATTCAAAGCCGGTGAAAAGAGCGGGTTTATGGCTGAGTGTGTTGCTGTTGATACAAATCGGTTCGGGTATTATTGGCGTCAAACTTGGGGAACCTCTATGGACTGTAGTCGTTCATAATGCTTTTGCCGCATTGTTAATGTTGCCGTTGATTGCTATCAGTTTTTATAGCCGACATGCTTATGTTGAAGAGCTAAAGCCTGCGGTAGAAATTGAGCCGGGACGGGAAGCCATAGTTGTTCCTTCAGTGGAGGAAGCCTATCCGGTAGCAGCAGAGCCAGAGTCGTTATATTTACGCCTTAAAATACAATTAAAGCGAACCCGTTCCGGGCTTAGCGGAGTTTTGGCGCATATTCCTCTCGGTCGGCAAGAAATTGATGAAGATTTACTGGAAGAAATTGAAGCCAGCTTGTTAATGGCTGATATAGGCGTTGATGCGACAACGGAAATAATCAAGCGTTTGACTGAAAGTGTTGAACGCCATCAGCTTAATGATGGTGAAGCATTATCAGCCGCATTAAAGCAGGAGCTGCTGAGCATGCTCCTGCCTTGCAGCAAAAAATTACATATTCCAAAACAGGATAAACCTTTTGTTATTCTGGTTGTCGGCGTTAATGGCGCGGGTAAAACCACAACCATCGGCAAACTGGCGAAACGCTTGCAGACACAAGGCCATAGCGTGATGTTAGCGGCCGGGGATACATTTAGAGCCGCAGCTGTTGAGCAATTACAAACCTGGGGTGAGCGTAATAATATCCATGTGGTCGCCCAGCATACCGGCGCTGATTCCGCATCCGTCATTTATGATGGCGTACAATCTGCGCAAGCCAAAGGCATAGATGTTCTGATAGCCGATACGGCCGGGCGTTTGCATACAAAATCCAACCTGATGGACGAATTGAAAAAAGTAAAACGAATTATCAGTAAACTGGATGATACAGCACCTCATGAAGTGTTACTGGTATTGGATGCCGGCACAGGGCAAAATGCTTTGTCGCAAGCAAGACTGTTTAATGAAACGGTTGCATTGACAGGCTTGGCTCTAACCAAACTCGATGGTACGGCAAAAGGCGGTATTATTTTTGCGCTGGCCAAACAGTTTGGCATTCCGATTCGTTTTATAGGAATTGGCGAAGGTATTGATGATCTGCAGGATTTTGATGCAGATGCTTTTGTAAATGCGTTGTTTGTTAAAGACTAAAGAGGCCTATGTTAAAGTTTGATAATGTCAGCATGAGATACCCTGAAGCGGGCGATGTGTTGCGTAATGTCAGTTTTCATCTGCAACGTGGTGAAATGGCTTTTCTGACAGGGCATTCAGGGGCAGGAAAAAGCACATTATTGAAATTGATTGCGGTTATTGAACGTTGCAGTCGTGGCCGGGTTTTATTGGATGGTCAAGACCTTAATCAGGCTAAGGATAGGCAAGTTCCTTTCATACGCAGGAAAGTAGGGTTGATCTTTCAGGATTACAAGCTATTACAGGATAGAACGGTTTTCGATAATGTGGCCTTGCCGTTAGTGATAGCGGGTTACGGACACCATGAAGTTTCCCGGAGGGTGAGGGCATCTTTGGATAAAGTCGGCTTATTAGGCAAAGAAAAAAAATACCCGGTAGTCTTATCCGGCGGTGAGCAGCAACGAGTTGGGATTGCCCGTGCAGTGGTTAAT
This sequence comes from Methylobacter sp., assembly GCF_036845245.1. Lineage (NCBI taxonomy): Bacteria > Pseudomonadati > Pseudomonadota > Gammaproteobacteria > Methylococcales > Methylococcaceae > Methylobacter > Methylobacter sp. The sequence continues at coordinate 18,997 of NZ_DAIUEH010000003.1, read as the reverse complement.
AAACCGCCGTTGATTGTGGCTGATGAGCCAACCGGAAATCTCGATCCTGATCTATCCGCCGAAATAATGCATTTGTTTGAGCAGTTTCAACAGGTTGGCGTCACCATATTGATTGCCTCGCATGATATTTCACTGATTGCTCAAATGAACCATCGGATCTTAAAGTTGGATCACGGTCAGCTGGTTGCAAGTTAAATGATGAAACACGTTAATAAAAAGCCGCTTAAACAGGAGCCGCGTTGGCAAACCAAAATTTCCGGCGGTAATTTTGTCGATAAATGTCATGCTTATCGGAATCTTCATGCGCATGCGTTATTTTCAAGTCTTGGTCGATTAGTCGCGTCACGATTCTCTTCTGCAATGACGATCATTGTTTTGGCGATTGCCATTTCGCTAGCCAGTGGATTTTATATTCTGGTAGCGAACCTTCAACAGTTGGCAGGCAATTTGGAAGCCAGCAACCAAATCTCTTTATTTCTTAAAGATGAAATTTCAGAGGCAAGAGCCAACAAATTTGCCAGTAGCATCAGGCAAAATCCCGACATTCAGGAAGTTAAATTAATAACCAAGGAGAAGGCGCTGGAAGAGTTTCAGTCATACAGCGGATTCGGTGAAGCAGTAAAAGCTTTGGAAAGAAACCCGCTGCCGATTGTTATTCAGGTGTTGCCTAAAAATTCATTGGAAAACGAGCAGGCGCTTGAGGTTTTACTTGATGGTTTTAAGCGCTCGGCGGAAGTTGATTTTGCCCAGATAGATATGCAATGGGTTAAACGCCTGCAATCTATTATGGAAGTGGCACGGCGTGGCGTTATCTTATTGAGTTTGTTGCTGGGGGCCGGCGTACTGTTTATTACTGCAAATACCATACGCTTGGAATTGCATACCCGTCGTGATGAAGTCGTTATCGCCAAACTGGTTGGTGCGACCAACGGCTTTATACATAGACCATTTTTATACAGTGGTTTTTGGATTGGCTTTTTTTCCGGCGTAACAGCATGGTTTATTGTCACCATAATCATGCTGATTTTAAAACACCCCGTCGAAAATCTTTCCATGCTTTATGATGACGGTTTCCATGTACTGTTCTTTGGTTTCACTGAAACCTTGGCGCTGTTGTTCATCTCATCTGTGCTGGGTGTAGTCGGATCATGGATAGTACTTCATTTCCAACTGCGGCAATTAAAACCTGAGTAGAAAATTATTAGCACTCTTTCTTTGAGAGTGCTAGAATTCAGAAAAAGTTTTTTACATGGGAGTCCAAATGAGTAACGCATTAGCTTTACCTATTAATTTATCGGTCGGAACATTTGATGCTTATCTAAATGTTGTTAGGCAAATGCCTAAATTGACAGTAGAACAGGAACGTGAATTAGCTATAAAGTTCCGAGACAATGGCGACTTGGAAGCCGCACGAGAATTGGTTATGACCAATTTGCGCTTTGTGGTCCATGTTGCCAGAGGCTACAGTGGATATGGATTGTCTATGCCGGATATCATTCAGGAAGGAAATATCGGTTTGATGAAAGCCGTTAAACGTTTTGATCCTGACATAGGCGTACGTTTGGTTTCTTTCGCCGTGCACTGGATTAAAGCCGAAATTCACGAGTATGTGATTAAGAACTGGGGCATTGTAAAAATTGCCACAACCAAAGCGCAACGCAAACTTTTTTTCAATTTGCGTAAATCCAAACAGGATTTAGGCTGGTTGTCCAATGACGAAGCGGTGGCGATTGCCAATGATCTGGACGTTGATGTGAAGGCCGTTTACGAAATGGAAAAACGTTTGGGCAGCAGGGACATGTCGTTTGATATGCCGGTCGATGAATCAGCTGAAGAAAGCTATGTTGCTCCGGCCAGCTATCTTCATCAGCATGGCACTGACCCTGCGGTACTGCTTGAGAATTCAGATTGGGAAGGCCATGAGCAGGATTTATTGGCGGATGCGATGGCGGAATTGGACGAACGCAGTCAAGATATTCTCTCAAGCCGTTGGTTGGTGGACAAAAAAGCCACATTACATGAGCTTGCCGAACGTTACAATGTGTCTGCTGAAAGGATTAGGCAATTAGAACAAAACGCAATGAAAAAGCTGAAAGCAGCCGTTGAACTTGCCGCTTGATTAAAGACTGCTCGTTCTGAGCGTATTGAAGAACCAAAAAAGGCTTAGCGATTACATCGCTAAGCCTTTTTTATTGCTTACGGTTTTGAGATAACCGTAACAGGTTTGCAAAACGATTTTAAGCCGGCGTGAGTATATCCAGAACCATTTGAGCTTGTTTTGCAGTTTCAAGACCGAGATTGGTCAAGTAGCCTCCGTCGTCTTGCGATACCAGACCTTTTTGGAATAGCCGGTGAGTGGCGGCAATAGTTTCCGGTGAAGCAGTTTTGTGTACCTTGATCCCTTCTTGAGTGGTCGACAGGTTGTAGCGAACAAGAACGTTCAGTTCTTCTACAATATCTTTAGTGTAGGGCATTAGTAGATCCTCATGACTAATTGATTTAAAACATCTAGCATAATGCTATTTATAAAGAAGAAGTATCTTTTTTTACGCTGTCTTTTTTCTAGCGACAATCACGCCGTCACGGGTAGGGTTGATGAAAGTGTCAAATTCAGGATCATTAAAAATAAGTTGATTATGTTCAATAATCGCTTCAGTCCAGCCGGGGAAAATATCGGTAGGATTTTCCACAGCCACCCTGCCGCGCCAAAGCACATTATCGGCAATATAAAGCCCGCCGGGGCGAATCCTGTCTTTAGCCATCAGCCAAATGGCAGGATAATCGCCTTTATCGACATCGTTATAGCAGATGTCGAACAGTCCTTCCGTCTGGGCAAAAACATCTTGAGCCATGCCTGAGCGAAAGTCGATCCGATCCCATAAGCCTGCGGCATTGAGATATTGCTCGGCTTTTTCCTGATTGAGAAAGTCGGCATCAGTGCAAATTACTTGGCCTTTCGGGCTTACCGCTCTGGCAAACCAATAGGCAGAATAACCATAGCCGCTGCCGAACTCAAACACCCGCTCGGCATTGATCATTTTGGCCTGCGCTTCAATAAATGCTCCCACCAAACGCCCAATGATAGGAAAGTTATTTTTCTGCGCGAGCACTTCCATTTCTGTCAGCACCGGATGATCAGTATTATGCAGCAGACCATGCATGTAATTTTCAATAGCCGGGTTGACAGGAATCAACACGCCTGGATTTGCAACGGTTGGGGATTTTATATCAGCCATTAGCTTTTCCTCATGAATGATGGTGATGTGTGTAGTTGACCGTCGTTACGCTGGTATTAGATGATGAAATATTGCGGGAGATTTTAACTTGATAATGGCTGAATAGGGTAACCGGTTTAAAATAACTCAATTTCACTTGGATCATTATCTTGATCAAGAACAGAGATGTCTTCATATAAAACTACCCTGTTTCTACCGTTGTCTTTGGCATAATAAAGTGCTTTATCGGCATGATCCAATTGTGTGGTTGGCATGGACACACCGTCAACATGCGTTAAGCCAATACTGACAGTGACTCGACCAACTGTAGGAAAATTATAATTGGCAACCTCTTCCCGAAAACGGTTAAAGACGGCTATAGCCGCTTCTTGATTGACCAAATTAAGAATGACAACAAATTCTTCGCCGCCAAAGCGAAATAGAAAATCATTATAACGAAAGCATTTTTCCATTAGTTGACTAAAAATCAGCAACACTTCATCCCCATATAAATGGCCGAAATTATCATTAACGCGTTTGAAATGGTCAATATCCAGTATTGCAATCCATGAGCTTTTCTCCTCTGTAACATCAATAACTTGGTAATCGTTGTAATACTCACAAACTTGCAATAAACGAATATCCAAAGACTGCCGGTTTGGCAATTTGGTTAATACGTCCCGTTCTTTGGCATCGTGCAATATTACCAAGTTTCGATAAATCCCTCGCAGATTGCCTAGTAAATCCAGCATCTCCCAGTCAAATGCGCCTTCCAAATGGATGGCGCGCTCAGGGCCGCCGCTTCCCTTTACCGAATAAACCGCCCACGCATATAGATCGGATTCATCTTTAGCACTTAGATTCAAGTCAGTCGTATGATCAAGTTTAGCAAGTAGGGGGGTATGGTTTTCTTCATCATTTCTGGTGAAATCCAAAGGAAACCGTCTGATTAATAATTCACGACTAGTACCTGACTCTCCCGATATTTTTCTTTCGTGATTATAGATTTCATAAGCCGCTGCATTATCAATCCACGGAATTCCTGCAAGAATATTTAAAAACTCATGTGTTAATGCTTGATAGTCCGGCTGTGCAGATAACTGTAGAGTCCAGGAAAGAATTTGCTGTACTGTTAGATTGGGGCTCATCGATATTTAGGCGCAATATAAAATTTAATTATGAGACTTTTATATGACAAACAAGATATCCTGCTCGATAAATTATGACGGTTTCTTTAAAAAAAGATAGAACATTTAAAGAGTTAGGCTAGTTTTCAGGGTAAGTTGTTTTTATTGTGCTATTGAATGAATTGATTTTATCGATCAGCAAGCAATTGATTAATCATATTTTCTGCCTGATGCAGATAGCTTCGTCCGAACAAGTTCAAGTGATTGAGTATATGGTATAAGTTATACAGCGTTTTCCTGCGTGCATAACCCGGATCTAACGGGTAAGTAGCTTGATAAGCCTGATAAAATACTGAACCGAAACCGCCGAACAATTCGGTCATTGCTATATCCGTTTCCCGGTCGCCAAAGTAGCAGGCCGGATCATAAATAACCGGATTGCCTTGTTCATCCGCCGCGACATTGCCACCCCATAAATCGCCATGAAGCAAAGCCGGTTGCGGCCGGTAGCCGGAAAAAAACGACTCTAAATTGTTACAGAGTTTTTCACCCAGCATTTGTAAGTTGCCGCGATAGCCTTTGTCGGCAGCCAAAGTCAGTTGGCAGCCTAAACGCTGCTCTTGCCAGAATGTAATCCAGTCGTCATAGCGGCCGTTGACTTGTATCGTGCTGCCGATGGTGTTGTCGCAGTGCCAACCGAAATAGGCCTGTTTTTGCAGATGCAGCTTAGCAAGCTGTTGTCCCAGCAACTGCTCGGAATGGCGATTCAGGTTATGTAAACCGATATATTCAAGCACTAAAAAGGCATGGTCGGTTGTTTGGCCGCAAGCAATCCATTTTGGCACCCGGATAGCCTGGGTTTGCGCCAAAGCTTGCAAGCCTAATGATTCCGCCTCGAACATAGCAATCCGTTCAGGCGTGTTCAGCTTGACGAAAAAGCTGATATTTTCACCCTGTAACCGATAGGCCATATTAATATCGCCGCCTACCAGCGGCTGGGCTTTAAGCAACTTGAAAGGCTGCCCGGTTGCCGACTCAATATGTTCAATAATGGCTTGCCAATTCATCTGCATGTTTTAGTAGAGCTTGCCGAATAAATCCAGATGCGTCAGGTACAGCCTCATATCCAGCTCGAACTGGTGATAAGCCGGTTCCATGTACTCACAGAGCTTGTAAAACGCCTTGTTATGGTCTTTTTCCTTTAAATGCGCCAACTCGTGCACGACGATCATTCTTAAAAATTCCAACGGCACATTTTTGAACAGAGAGGCCACGCGGATTTCGTTTTTTGCCTTGTGCTTGCCGCCCTGAACCCTGGAGATAAAGGTATGCAGGCCCAAGGCATGATGAAGATCTTTAATTTTATCATCATAAATCACCTTGCTAAGCGGTTGGGACTGCTTGAGCAAAGCATTCTTGATGTCGACGGTATAAGCATAAAGCGTTTTGTCCGTCCTGATCACATGGCTAACCGGGTATCTTTTCAACAGCGTTTCGCCGAGTTTATCTTTACTGATCAGCAGGCGCACTTGGCTGGTTACGTGTTCCGGGTAGCCGATTAAGTATTTCAGTTCCGGCATGGCTTATTGTTTCAGCGATTTCAGTATTTGCTCCAACGGAGCAAGAGAGATCAGGGCTCGGTAAAGGATCGTTTTATCTTCCATCAGACCGTAGCATTCGTAATGATAGGGCGAGTTTATGGCGTGGCCGATGCCTTCTTTTTTAGCTTCCGGCGGTATTTGCTTGATCAGTATGTAAAGTGCATCACCGGATTTCAGCTTGGCAAGATAAGTGCGATCAATGCTGATTTTATGGGACATATACACCAATGGATTACGTTCGAAATCATGCTTTTCTATAACCGCTTTTTCCAATAACGCACTGGATATAAGGCTGCATGGGAATATTTCCGGGAAGACGGCTTTATTTTTGAAGGGATCGAAAAAAACATCCTGATCGACCAGGGAACCGCACAAAAAATTCTTTGCATTGCTGGTGGTAATATATTTTCGTTTCAGGAAAAAACAACTACCGAATATGAAAGACCGGTCGGGGTGCTGATTAAGCACCCCGCACCGTGGAATATCAGGGTTGGGCAAAAACAATGCAAACTTGGATTCTTTCTTGTAGCCGAGCAAAGCCAATGCGCCACCGGACTTAACAGTAATTCTGTTGCTCAGAACTGTCTCGGGCTCTTCGGTAAATTGCGATTTTTTTATATCGACCGATACCACTTGTCCGGGTTTGACCGCATTAACAAACGAAAACTGGTAGTTGCTAAAACGCAGGTTGTTATCGCTAATCAGTGCGTGTTCATTATGCAGCTGGCGATAAAGAAAAATTTTGTGTTCAAGCAACGATTCCAGTTGAAACCCGAGTGCAATAGGCCCCTGGAACGGATTGTGATTAATGCGCAGCCACCGGTTCCTATCGTGAAACAAATTGAAATCATCCGTTGCATTGCGTGCAACATCAATGTGTATTTGGTTAAAAACATCCGAACTGCTTGATATACTCATAATGCCTCAACGGTTAAATCCAGATTTGGTCAACTAGCGTTTTACGGCAGTAGGGTTTAATCAATAAAACGTTTGGTCAAATTACCATATTCATCAATACGACGGTCGCGTAGGAACGGCCATATTCGCCTGACGCGCTCGGCTTTTGCTCTATCAATCGTGCAGCTCAGGACTTTGGTTTCCGAATCGTTAGCACTGGTGATGATGTCTCCTTGCGGGCCGGCTATAAAGCTATTGCCCCAGAAATTAATGCCCGTCGCCGAATTCGGCGCCAGCTCAAAGCCGATACGGTTACAGGAAATGACCGGAATGCCGTTGGCGACAGCGTGCGAGCGCTGAATAGTAATCCAGGCATCCAGTTGGCGTTGTTGTTCTGCGGGCGTATCTTCCGGGTCCCAGCCTATTGCGGTCGGGTAAATTAACAGCTCCGCACCGGCCAAAGCCATTAATCTGGCGGCTTCCGGGTACCATTGATCCCAGCAAACCAATACGCCCAGTTTGCCGATAGACGTTTCGATAGGCTTAAAACCTAAATCGCCGGGCGTAAAATAATATTTTTCATAAAATCCGGGATCATCGGGGATATGCATTTTCCGGTATTTACCGGCAATACTGCCATCCTTGTCGAAAACAACAGCGGTGTTGTGATAAAGCCCCGGCGCCCGTTTTTCGAAGATCGTCGAGACGATGACGATGCCGAGCTCTTTAGCCACATCCGATAAAATTGCCGTGGTCGGGCCGGGAATAGGTTGGGCAAGATCGAAGTTATTATAATCTTCGTTTTGGCAAAAATACGGCCCCAGATGCAGCTCGGGCAATACGACCAAGTCGGCATCTGCGGCGGCGGCTTCATGGATTTTTGCTATGGAAAAATCAAGATTGGTTTGTCTGTCTTCATCGCAGGGTTGTTGAACAGCGCTAACGGTTAATGTCGATTTCATTATGATCGTGTGTGGTGGTTTTTGATAGGCTTTATTTTATAACGATTTAAGGATGGGAAGGTAGTGAAGCCTGTTGAGCAACGGCGGTGCTCAACAGGCAGGGTAGGGCAAGCACATGGTGCAACGTCAATCGTTGGAGAAATAATTTCATAACGGCTCTATTTAAAGAACTTGTTGTTGTTTTTCAGATCAGAAACGCCTGTCCAGGCGCAAGCGAGGAACAGGCGTTTCCTTGGCGATGGGGGCAATGCTGTTCCACTTATTGCTGCGAAGATGGAGAAGCCAAAAAAGAAGAAGTCGGATCATACACTCTCATTTCGGTTGCGGTCAGGCAGATGAGTTTACTAATCGGGTCACCTCCTCCTATTATCCAAACCACCGAATAGCGCTGATTATTTACCATGTCTTGAAATGAATCCGCTGCATTAGTCCCCAAGCCATAGCCTACCAGTAGCTCCCCATCCCCTGAGAACGCGGTCAAATCCAGCGGTAATGGGATAATGGGTACAGGCATTACCGGTTGTAGTCCGGTCGTGGTAAGTTGATAGGGGTCAAAGTCTATTGGATTGCCGCTATCATATGCCGACCATTTCAAATTATTGTTTAATAACCACAGTGCGTCAGGCTGACTTCTCCGGCGAAAGCCGACAAATACGTTTCCGTTTTTGAAATGGTCGGCCGTGGCTATAATCAGATTATGCTCAAGCGTGGTTTTGTCTGGCGCTCCTCGTAATACCGTTTGCTGAAAACAGTATCCCGTTGGCGCCGTGAATTCCGTGGTAGTGACAGCTTGAGCAACGGCGGTGGTCAACAGGCAGGACAGGGCAAGCACATGGTGCAACGCCAATCGTTGGAGAAATGGTTTCATAACGGCTCCATTAAAAGAACTTGTTGTGTTTTAAATCGCGGAAACCGCTGTTCAAGTGTAAATGGAGAACAGAAGTTTCCGGCTATATGGTTGAAAATTCCCGCTTTAAGGCAACTCAGGCCCAATGTTGTTTATTGTGAGTGGTAGGGCGGTGGGCCGGCGGTTTTGCCCACCGTTGATATTGCTAACTTTGTTCGAGGTGTCCCATTGGATACCTCAGGGGGCTGCCCGCTTTATTTTTTGTTTCGCCTATTGCTGCGAAGATGGGAAATCCACAAAATTGCTGCCCTTGACTCCAAACAGTCTCATTTGGGTTGTGGTCAGACAAATGCGTACACTAATTGGTGCGTCACCTCCTATTGACCAAATCCTGGAATAGCGTTGATTGGTTATCATATCCTGATAGGCCTCTTTTACCGTTGCCTCCGCGCTATTTCTTAAACCATAACCGACCCATATTTCGCCATCTCCTGAGAACGCAGTCAAATCCAGCGGTACGTAAATAATGGGTAAATGCATTACCGGTTGTAGAACTCCGGGCGTGGTAAGTTGATAAGAGTAAGAGTCGGGGTAAACATCTATTGGATTGCCGCTATCATACGCCGACCACGAATTACCGTTTAGTAACCACAGAGCGTCAGGCTGACTTCTCCGGCGAAAGCCGACAAATACGTTTCCGTTTTTGTAATAGTCGGCTGCGGCTATGAGCAGATTATGCTCAAGCGTGGTTTTGCTTAATTCTCCTCGTAATACCGTTTGCTCAAAACAGTATTCCGTTGGCGCCGTGAAGTCCGTGGTAGTGACGGCAGCTTGGGCAACGGCGACGCTCAATAGGCAGGGCAGGACAAGCACATGGTGTAACATTGATCGTTGGGGAAATGGTTTCATAACGGTTCCATTTAAAAGAAGTTGTTGGGTTTTAAATTGGAAACCCCTGTTCAAGCGAAAATGGAGAACAGAGATTTCCGGCTATGCGATTGAAAATTCCAGCTTATGGCAACTCAGGCTTAATTAGAATGGCATGCGAAGCCGACGATAAGTCTGGGTGTTAACAGGAGCCGGCAAGGTATAAGTGACAGGAATACTGCCCGACGTCACGATCCAAGCCGTTGCGTCCGCGACGCTAATACCGGGAACGGCGGCTTTGATCGCGGCATATACGCCAGCCGCGTGCGGTGACGCCATGGATGTTCCCATCATCTGCTGGGTTGCAGTAGTTGACGCAGAGCTTGCGGAGTTAATGCCGTCACCCGGAGCCAGTAGAATCGGTCCGGTGAAGCTTGCTGGTGCGCCAATGTTCGCGAAACCAGAGAGGCCTATGCCTGTTGCATCGTTGAAAACCGAACTTACCTTGATAGCATGAGGAACACAAGCGGGCCAACTTATCTGATTTTTGCGATAATCGTTCCCGGTGGCTGCTACAACCGGAATCCCGCGAGAAGTCAAGTGCTCGATAACAGGTGTAATCGTCGGAAAATAATTGCTGCAATTGCCAGACTGCGGACTTTCGCCAATACTCATGTTGACCACGAATGGGTTGTTCGTGCCGGGAATGGTGGCCGAATCGAGGGCCAGCAGAGCTTGGTAAATGTCCTCGTCGAATGCATCCATGTAAGGAGTTATTGCGTCATATGAACCTACTTGAACAGAAATTAGATTGGCGTCGGGCGCAATCCCTTGAAGAGTTGATGGCGAAACGTTGGGGCTACTATGGCCGGCGGCGATGCCTGCCACATGTGTGCCATGCGAGCAAAGATCGCCATATCTTGCGGTGAGTCTTGCACATTCTGTCAAATTACTAAACGGCTGTCCGGAGTCTGGTTGTCCTAATGGGCTGTCGCCATAGGCATTCTGGTTGGGGCAGATTGACTGAAAGTTGCCGTCATTGGTTCCGAAGCAAGCTTCATAGGTGACCTTGGTCGCGCCATTGATCTTGAATAGTTCGTGGTCTTTTCGCACTCCGGTATCGATGATCACTATGTTTTGACCCGCAGCTCGATACCCGAGACTCCAAGTAGGCTGCATATTCAATAGCACCGTACTATTGGTCAACGCCGGTTTGGCGGCAGGCCGGTTCAGGCCGATACTCAGGATTCTGGGGTCGGCATTTTTGTATAGCTGTACCAAGGCCGAGTACGGGAGACGTATATAAAGACTACCAAGGCCGAAATGGGTTGCAGCGGACGCAGATGACAGCGATACGCCTGCGCTGGATAGAATATCATTAAAAGCACGCCGGTTGGCGTCAGCTTGGGCTTTCAATGCGGTGGCCGACATATAGCCTGTTTTCGGCGAATAGATCGCCCCTCCGCGAAGCGCGATGCCAACTTCAACCGAACCATTGGCCTGCGCTTTTTCGAGTACGTCATTCGGCCATTGAGCTGGACGTGCGTCAACAAAGTCAATTGGTCTGATTGCCCTTACGTCGTCACTTTCCCGTAATCCATAGAACGCGTCCTTGTCGATACTTATCCGAAAGCTGGGGCTGGGTATAGCTGCCTCGGATGGGCTTTTGTCAAAATTCTTGAAACCTGGTGCAAATCTTGTTGCATTGATACTGGCTAACCGCGTCATGATCTGGTTTGACAGTTCCGGTGAAGGTATGAATGTAGTTTTGCCATCCTTGCCAATATCGTAGTCGCCTTTATCGATATTAAGAAAAACTTCAACATCGGCAAAGCCCTTGGTATTGATGGCGGCTTCGATGGCATCAATACTGCCGTCACTGTCATGTACTCGAAAGCGTGATTTGCTGGTGGCGTCGGGCATGAATGATTTGGCATTGGAGCTATCGGTCAAAATCTTCAGGCCATTTGGAGTTACATAAATGCCAATTTGTCCCATTCCATTATTCCAATAGCCGGCTTCCAATACGTCCGGGCCGAGTTCGGCAAGAACGGGTTTTGCCCGCTGTTCCATAGCGGCACGCACCGCTGCCGGGTTCTTGCTTATAGTCTCCAATGTGAGCGTATCGTCAATCGACACGGACGGTACCCGTCGAGGTGGCTTCTTTGAGCAATCTTCCATAGTCGTTCGGCTCAACTTGCGCGCCGAAGGCAATCGGGGTAGTAAAACACACAGCCATGGACAGCGCAGTGCAGTTGAATATTCGATAATGCAGAAGCCTCTGATTTTTTTCAAAATTTAGAGGCTCAACGCAGGGTGGAAAAGTAATTGGAACCATTTTAACTCCTAATAGTGTCCCTTCTCAGTTGATGAGGTATGTATCTAATTTAAGAAGGGAACTTTTGATATGCAGCGGGACGGCGCTGCCCGTTATTGCTTTTATTCCTAAGCTTGAGAGCGAGGTAAGGCTTAAATCATCATATTGTGTTAGAAACTCTGCATGATACAGAATGATGATCTTAGCTTGGCGATTTGACGATAGAAGTATTATGTAGCAAAAAAATGTCGACGTATGTCAGCCAAAGCTGAAATTTTTGTAAGCCTAAGTTCGTGAGCGATCTAAATTGTGTAGCTGGAGTTAAGGTTTATCTCAGAGGCTTGTTCCCGGAAATGATGGTTCTGAGCGAACCGGCGTGGTCCAAAGGTTTGTAGGTGTATACATGGCATTCATTGCAAACTTTGTCAGATGATGCGAACAAAACGTTACAAATAGGTGAATGCCTTGCCGGGCAAATGTTTCCAAACTGCAGTGCAGGCTTTGCCTGCTTTTTGTGCAAGCAAAGCTTGCACTCCTGACGCTAAGACGATGTTCGAGCCGATCCCGCCATCAATCAATCTATCTATCAATCTGCCGATCATGAATACGACTTAACAGTGCTAGTGCCGTTATCGCGCCAACCAGCGCATAAGCCATATCGGATTGCGTATCCCAAATGTAGCCTTGAGTGCCTAGAAATGCGTCGGCGGCTTCCTTGCTTAATAGCGCAACGCCCCATTCGCACAGCTCATAACAAGCGCTGATCGCAAGACAGATGCAGATGACCAGGAAATTAAGCCAGTTGATGTTTTTCAGCACGTGATTCCTGATCAGGATTTCCCTGGCGATAATTGCAGGAACAAAGCCTTGGACAAAATGGCCGACTTTATCGTAATTATTGCGGTCTAAATTAAATATCTCCTTTAGCCAGTCGAAAAGCGGGACTTCCGCGTAAGTGTAATGTCCGCCTATCATTAAAATAAGACTGTGGGCCAGGATCAAGTTATAAGCTAAACCGGTTAAGCGAAATTTACGGCGCGTCGCTATCAATACGGCAAAGGCAATCATCGCGGGCGCTGTTTCAAGTATCCAGGTCAGATAGTCTTTAGGGTAAATGCCCGACCAAAGCAGCACCGAAAAAAATATTCCGATCCAGGTTTTATTCATTGATAGCCTTTGACAATTAGTTTGATTTTTTTACTAACGCTTTTTGATATTTGGCTTCGCTAAAGCCGCGAATAATAGTGCCATTAATGACCGCTAACGGAATGCCGCTATAACCCGGATCAAGTGATTCTTTACGCGCGGCGGCATCAAGATCCTGTTCAATATCGTATTCATGAAAAGCAATATTATTCTTATGCATAAAGGCAATGGCTTTTTTGCAATAAGGACACCAGCTGGTGACATAAAGATCGACTTTGGGCGCGAGTTGGTTTTTGCTATTAGCTCGATTCGGTTGCGCCGGGGTTATCCGGTTTTCTATAGATGCTGGATTATTATCGGATTCTGATTCAATGAAATGCGAGTCTCCGTCTGCGTCGACCCATATCACTTCGGCCTGGGCAGGTAATGTGACAATCAGTGCAAACAAGAGAATAAGCGGTTGATTAATGATCATGGTGTGTTGGTTCCGGTTAGAAATACGGGGCGAGGTGTGTTTTGACGACTCAATTTAGTCGGGTTCCAGGCAATCAGTATGTCCCTATTTTGTACAAAGCTGCTAGTTTAAAAGCTGCTAGTTTAATGGACTCACCCAGTATTGGTAGGCTTACTCAACATCATCCCAGCTGTCGAAAGAATCCAGTAAGGTTTTCCCGCTTGCCCGGCGGTCCGCTAAAGCCATCAGTCATTCCCCCGTTTGCGAATTGGTGATTTTTCCCTCGACAATGGCTTGGCTGACATAAGATTCAGTCCCTGTCGCCAACATTTTAAGTAATGATAAGGCGCGAGCCGAAGGGTAGACTGCCGTATATAAATCCAGCAGCAGTATCGATGATTCGGCATCGGTAATCGCAAATTGAACGCGTAACGTATCGGGGCCGGAATGGGCTACCAGTTTGAAATTCTTCTTCAAGGCTTCCAGCATCCGGTATTCAAACAGTTCTTTAAGCCTGTGGTTCTTGGCGTAGGTCATGTCATTGAGATCGGAATCAGGGAGCTTGCTGGTAATGACGGGTCTAAAATGATTTTTTTATAAGCGGCCCAGTTAGTGCCGTCTTTCCAGAAACTTAATAAAGCATCGCCATCTTCTCCGTCTTTAAGCAGAGAATAATCGTCCAGAAAGTGCGATGTTTCAACATATCTGGCCTGATAGGTTCTCGCGCAACCGATACTGAGCAGGACAAAGACAATCACGATAATACGGTTAATGGTCGGCATGAAGACGCTGGACTGATTTTTGAGATTCATAAAAACTTCAATTACTTCGTATGGTGGATAACTCCAAAACCGGGAAAAACCGACTTTACATGTTTAGAGTAAATTTTGAAAAAATTTAATTCTGTTTTTAGTATCTAAAATATTAAAAATATCATAAACCTAATAAATTAATTTGAGAATTATTTTTCCGGAATTCTGGAGATATATGGGGGTGTAAGCTTTGGCTTGCATACATTGGGCGTTTTTTGCTTCATAGTTATACATATATACGTAGTTTCTATAATGACTATATATACCAATTTAAAACTTTAATGCCAAAAATGCTTAGCAACCTACTTATTAAAACTCGAAACATGGAAAGTTCGCTCAAATTTTTCAATAAAAAAAACGCCTCATTCGGTCGCCACGAAACCTTCGCCTTGCGCTACTCATGGCTAACCAAGGGCTTTCAAGCTTTCCATGGCGACAAGGCTGTTTTTTCATCAGATAAATCCACCATTGAACTAGGCGTTGGCAAAAACATGGTCAATGCCATCAAATATTGGCTACGAGCCACCATAATGCTCAAAGATTCATCAGAAGGTTTGGAGGCAACGCCGATAGGCAAAGCCATTTTTTCCGAAGGCGGCTGGGATCCCTATCTTGAAGACGAAGCGACCCTTTGGTTGATCCACTGGCTTTTGGTAAGCAATTGCGAATTAGCCAGCGCTTGGTATTGGTTTTTTAACTGTTTTCATAAATCGGAATTTACCAGTGAGGAAGCATCCGAAGCACTGGCTGATTTTGATACACCCAGCAACTTCGCCATCTCTTTCTGGTTTTTTAATATCTCAATCTGGTATCGTTGTTCTTGGGTTAGCTGTTTGTAGTTTCTCCTAGACTTTATCGTCTTTGATCGGATTGAATATTCTCAAATGGCATATGGAGCCAAAACCTTGGATGATCTTAATATTTCTCAATCCTTACGAAAGCCAATCAACCCTCTGCTTAAAGTTGCAGTTTTACATGGTTCTTCGGTAGCAGTTCAATCACATATTGAACGGGGCCACGATTTGGATGCGCGTGATGAAAAGGGGCGAACTTCGCTGATGCTCGCAGCCTCAAAAGGTTATGTCGGTATCTGCGAACAACTTATTAATTCTGGAGCAGATCCTTTGCTTCAAGATGATGAAGATAGAAATGCCATTGATATCGCCAAAGAATATGGGCATTCCAATGTAATGGAATTGTTACGGAAATATTTTTCCAATCAGCTGCTTGATTCATATGATCAACAGAAAAGTGGCGTTCAAGAACTATCGAATACTTTGGATGATGACTCTTCCAGCATCGACTTATCCATCTGGGAAGAGGATGCCGATTCGCCTCTACCCCCGAAAGATGAAAAGTGCTTGCTAACCCTCTCGGAAATCCAGCAGCGAATTTCAAACCACGCTCCTATTGACACTGCTCATGACTGGCTGGATGTGGAAATTGATTTGCCTGATATTCAAGGATGGCATAGTCGCAAGAAGGCATTTAACGACGATCTGCGTTTAATCATAAATTCCCTATTTTCCTATGGACACAGTGATGGTTTCGTTCCTTATGAGTGGCTTCTCGATATTTGTGCGGAATACAGTTTGTTCCACACACAGGAAGACGACCTTACAGCATATTTGCGGTATCTTGGAAAATCACGGCGTATCAGCAAACCAAATTCGATTACATATGATCAGCTGAACGAGATTGCTTTGGGTAATGGTACTGAAACGAACCGGGAATTTCTAAGACATCTTTTGCCTATTTTTGGAGATATGGGGATTGCAGTTGACAACCGTCAAGATACCCCCTTGTCTTTTAATGCAAATGTACTTTCTGAGGATGCAGAAGACCCGTTGATTGAGGAAGCTGTTTTATTTCTATCCCAAAAGTTGCGACAAAATGATAATCCACTGATGGCATATATGAAACAAATGGGAAGCGAAAATCTGTTGTCGAAAGAAGATGAAGAATTTCTTGGAAAGAATCTGGCTGAAGGACGAATTGAAGTCAACGAGGCCATTGCGCAATCTCCTTTTGCCCTTAATGAATTATTTTTGACTGCAAATGCGATTGAGAGCGGGGAGTTGCCAATAAGCGCACTAATTACTAGGGAAGGGGTATTGAATTACGGAAAAAATAACGATGAAGATGACGATAATCAGGAGTTTGACATATGCGAGTACGAAACTGAAAGTAGCAATGAAGAAAGATTTAACAATTCGGAACTACCGCCATATTTGCATGAAAGGATCAGTAATCTGCGGCAAACTTTCCAGCGATCATCCTCCGAAACACATGACTCAATTCTTGATGTTCTAAACAAGCTTTCCTTGTCGCCGTCGTTTCTTGATGCCCTGCTGGAAAAAATGTCCGTTAAAGATATTGATCCGGAGGTTAGAAACAAATTTGCATCGGCTACGGTCAAGATAAACAAGGCAAGGTGGCGGATGATTCGGGCAAATTTGAGGCTGGTGTATTCCATTGCCATCAAATACAGTCGGTCAGGATTACCGCTCACTGACCTCCTTCAGGAAGGGAATATTGGCTTGATAAAAGCAGTGGATAAATTCGATTACCGTTTGGGGAACAGATTTTCCACTTATGCAACCTGGTGGATAAAGCAATCCATTACCAGAGCGATTGCGGATCAGTTGCGCCTCATCCGAGTTCCAGTGCATATGGTTGAAACCATCAACAAATTAGACCGGATTCGAAATGAACTGGAATTGAAGTCGGGGCGAATTGCGCAGATTGCCGATATTGCCTCTATATCCCAAATGTCGGAAGACTCAGTAAAAAAAGCCCTTAAAGCAACAGCTGAAATCCTGCCATTCGATCAACATGGCGAACAGCCCGGTGCTGAAATAATCGACGCGTTAATTGAGCCATCGTCAAACCCTGAAGAAATTTTATTACAGGAATCCATGAGAAAGGCACTGGATAATGCATTGGAAACCTTAAAACCCAAAGAAGCTAAAATACTTCGGTTGAGATTTGGGTTGAATGCCAAATCTGACGAACTCACGCTTGAGGAAATTGGGAGTATTTATAATCTTACACGGGAGCGTATTAGACAGGTGGAAGCAAAAGCCCTTGATAAATTGCGTCTTCCCAGTCGAGTAAAACTACTTCAAGATTTTATGATAGTTAGTGGTTTAAAAGAAAAACAGGAGCCGGATAATGGCTTCTAGCGTATTTCGGCATGCGCCTCCCAAAGCCTGCGCGATGATTGAATCCCTACGTGGACTCGGCTATACAACGGCAACAGCCCTTGCCGACATTATTGATAACAGTATCGCGGCGTGTGCCGACAGACTTGATATAACCTTTATCTGGCTTGGTACCGGAAGCATCATTTCGATACTTGACAATGGTAATGGCATGACCGAAAGAGAGCTGGACAAGGGAATGCGCTTGGGGGAAATAAACCCTCTCGAAACCCGAAAAAACAATGATCTTGGTCGTTTTGGTCTTGGATTAAAAACGGCATCTTTTTCCCAATGTCGACGACTAACCGTCGCCAGCCGGAAAAGTGGAGAAATGAATTGTTTGCGCTGGGATCTCGATGTTATCGCTACCAGCAAGGATGATGGTTGGTACCTTCTGGAAGGTGCGCACGAAGAATCCGAAAAGCTGTTATTCCCACTCAATGGTTATGACACAGGCAGTCTTGTTCTTTGGGAGGTACTGGATCGGATAATCACGCCTGGATTTGCTGAACAGGATTTTCTGGATTTGATTGACAGAGTTGAACAACATTTGGCGATGGTTTTTCACCGTCTTCTTGAAGGCAACAACAGCTCCAGATTAAAAATTTATATTAACAACAAACCAGTGAACCCATGGAATCCGTTTCTTATTGGACATCCAGCAAAATCATGGAGTTCGCCAGAAGTTGTTTTCCCATCTGTTGATGGCGTGGTGATGGAATGCCATGTATTGCCTCACAAGGACAAGCTGACTGAATCGGAATTTCAATCAGCCGCCGGCCCTGAAGGCTGGACGGCTCAACAGGGCTTCTATGTTTTAGATATTACAATCTAAGAATTTGAATCTTTAAATGGGTCGTTTCCTGCCCCCCAAAACTTAACATCCAAATAATCAATATTGCCGGCGATTACTGAATAATAAATACCTGTTTTTATTAGGTCATAACGTAACTGTAGCAGCCCAACTTTCTCCCCGTCGGACCGTAATACTTGGGTTCTGCCAGTAGCGTGGTTTATTATTTTTACAAATGAACCAGGTTGTGGAATATATTCTGAAAGCCAAACTACAGGAATGTATTCGCTAACTAAATTCCAAGTAGATTCAGATGCGGGCTGATACTCCTCTACAAATTTCCACCATAATGTGGATGTTTCAGGTGTTGGCCAATCAAATCGAATCGCCAGGTTAAAAACCTCATTAGAAGTCAACCATCTCTTAAATTGACGACTATTTGTGAAGGTAGCATTTGTTGAACTAACAGCTTGTATGGCAGCCTTTCTAGAATTGAATCCCGCCTGCATTAATAGTGCCGCACTTCGATTTAAAGTACCATTTTCAATAGCTGGAACAACCAGTCCGACCTCATAATCATCTATCGTCGCTCCATCGGCTATTACATCTTTATTGGCTTGAGCACGAACTCTTATTGCCTCCAAGCCCCAGGGTAAGCGGTAGATTAACCCGTCCTCTATAAACAGAAGGGCTTCATTAATGGTAAGCGTCCGCTTTCCCCACCTATGTTAAATGCCCGGAATGATCGATCCTTAG